>NZ_JBSGFQ010000066.1:0-74762 GCF_053603495.1 Nonomuraea sp. NPDC004186
GCCTGGGTGGCGGGGCGGGCCGTGGCGTGCAGGCCCGCGACGAGGACGACGGGGGTGGACACTGAGCCTCCAGGAGTTGAAGTGAAAACCGTTTTCGTTATCATTGCATGGCTTCGCCAGTGGAAAGGAACCGCTTTGGCCAGAAATGAGGTGCGACCCGTGATCAAGCTGCGATCCACGGCAGGCACCGGATACACCTACGTGACCAGGAAAAGCCGCAGGAACACCCCGGACCGGCTCACCCTGCGCAAGTACGACCCGACCATCCGCCGGCACGTGCTGTTCCGGGAGGAGCGATGAAGAAGGGCACCCACCCCGGCTATAGCCCGGTTGTCTTCCGTGATCCCGGCGCGGACTTCGCGTTCCGCACGCGCTCCACGATCAGGAGCGACAAGACGATCGAGCGGACCGACGGCAACACTTATCCGGTCGTGGACATGTCCTCAGCGAGCCACCCCTTCTACACCGGCCGCAACCGCGTCCTGGACGCCGCAGGCCGCGTCGAGCGGTTCAACCAGCGCTACGGAAGGACCTGATGTCCGCGCACTGCCAGCTCACCGGCGTCAAGCCGGTGTTCGGCAACAACGTTTCCCACTCCCACCGCCGCACCCGGCGGCGCTGGGACCCCAACATTCAGCAGCGCCGCTACTGGCTGCCCGGCGAGGGCCGCTATGTCCGGCTCACGCTCAGCGCCCGGGCGATCAAGACCATCGACCGGATCGGCATCGACAGGGCGATCGCGCAGATCCGGGCCCGGGGAGAGAAGGTCTGATGGCCAAGAAGAGCAAGATCGCCGCCAACGAGCGACGCAAGGCTGTGGTCCAGCGCTACGCCGCACGCCGGGCGGAGCTGAAGGTACTCATCCGTACCGGCACTCCGCAGGAGCGGGCGCAGGCCGCACGGGAGCTGACCCGACAGCCGCGCGACGCCAGCGCCACCCGCGTCCGCAACCGCGACTCCGTCGACGGCCGTCCCCGTGGGCACCTCACCAAGTTCGGGCTCTCCCGCGTCCGCTTCCGCGAGATGGCCCACCGCGGCGAACTGCCCGGCATCACGAAGGCGAGTTGGTAGCCATGGCCGTGCCCAAGCGCAGAACCTCGCGCAGTAACACCCGGCACCGCCGTAGCCAGTGGAAGGCCGCCGTTCCCGACCTCGTCCCGATCATCGTGAACGGGCGGGAGCTGCGCGTCCCCCGCCGCCTCGTCCGCGCCTACCAGCGGGGACTGATCACGATCGACTGAGGCCATACGGGCCACCGGGCACGACGACGTGCCCGGTGGCCAGTGCATGTCGTCGTCTCATTGGGTGGGTGGCGCGATCTTGCCAGGCTCTCCGGCGAGACGGCAGGTGCCGCAGGTGCCGTAGACCTCAAAGTGGTGACGTTCGGCCTGAAAGCCGTGCTCGGTGTCCAGGCGTCGTAGCCACCGGCGTAGTTCGGGCACTGGAGGCCCCTCGATCACCGTGCCGCAGGACTGACAGACAAGATGATGACGGTGGTTCGGGCCGAACAATCGATAGGTCGTTTCTCCGTGATCTTCGAAGACCGGGGTTGAGGAACCCAGGAACAGCCGTTGGCACTGAAGCTTGCCGTTCTTCTTCGCCAGCGCCATGCCTTCGCGAGTGCGCAGGTGCCCCAAATTGGCCTCGAACTCGGCGACGATGGCGAGGGTTTGCAGGAACAGCCGCCCGAACGGGTCGTTCCAGTCGTAGATGTTGGCGCCCAGGCCGAACAGGACGCCGCTCTGACAGGCCAGTGAGGATCTCATTGGCCTCAGCCATGTTGCGGGCGAACCGGTCGAATTTAGTCACCGTGAAGACGGTGCCGGTCCACCCGGCGGCGAGAGCCTGGTCGAGGCCGGCTCGATTACGGCGCGTGGTGCCGGAGAACCCGCGGTCAATGTAGATCCGCTCCTCCGGCATGCCGAGCGCGAGCAGCTGCTCGGTCTGGACGATCACGTCTTGTTCGTCGGTGGAGCAGCGGGCGTAGCCGACGCGGCTTCCGTTCACGCGCGCCAGTGTTCCGGATAGGGGGCCTTCACCGGAACAGTTCGCGGAACATCTGTACGGAACACCCTGACCTCGGGCGGTTGCCCGGCGGCTGGTGTTCCGGTGGGGGATCCCCTTGCGGAACATCGGTTCATCTCAGCCGCACCAAGCCTCAGCCTTCACCGAGGCCCAGCACAAAGATCGACACTCTGGTACGTGCCGTCGTACTGGGTGGTCGCAGATCGACAACGAGAGGGCCCGACGCCTAGCTTCTTTCGAAGCGGACGACCTCTTCCAGCACTATGCGCATGCCGGCGATTCGATCCTGGCCGAGGCGCTGTGCCCACCGCCGCTCAATATCCCCGAGGATTCGAGCGGCGGCTATCTGTGCCTTCATTCCCCGTTCGGTCAGTCGGATGATCTTGGCACGATGGTCGTCTGGATCGGTCGTCCGCTCGACGTAACCGTGCCGCTCGAGCTCGGTAACCACCTCACCGAGCGCCTGCTTGGAGAGCCCTGAGCGTTCAGCCAGCATGGTCAGCCGCGAGCCCTCATCGTCGATGAACCGGAAAACGGCGCCGTGGCTGTAACGAATCCCCTCGAATCCCTCCTTGTCGAGTTGCCGGTGCAGCTCCGCGAGCGTGACGTCCTTGGCCTGCGTGAACAAGGTGGGAAGCGGGATCTCGCTCACACCTTGGTCGCCCTGCCTTCCGGCGCGCGTCGTCATCCCGGACGTCCCCCTTCCGCCGTGATTCGTCAGGCGACTTGACAATACCGTACCGACAGATAGTACGGTCACCTTACTATCTACGGCCGCCGTGTCCGATCGAGTGCCAATACCGACAGACCCGAGGAATGATCATGAGCAGTTCGCATCCACAACGCTTCCAGCCCGCCGGCATCGACCCAGCCAAGGTCAAGGCCTTGACCAAACGGGTGAGAGGCCCGGTGCTCACACCCGAAGACGAGGGCTACGACACCGAACGAGCCGGGTACCAGCTCGCTCGCCAGCATCGGCCCGACCTCGTGGTCGGCGCGACCGGAACCGCGGACGTGCGGGCCGCAGTGGAATTCGCAAGAAGCCACGCGCTCCCGGTGGCCGTGCAGGGCACCGGACATGCGTCAGCCGGCATCGCCGGTGAGGGCGGAGTGTTGATCAACACCACCCGGATGACGGGTGTCCGGGTGAACCTCTCGAGGCGAACACGGCCTGGGTGGCAGCCGGAACCCGATGGGACGAAGTGATTCACGAGGCCGCGCCTGCCGGGTTGGCACCGTTGTCAGGCTCCTATCCGGGCCTCGCCGTGGTGCCCTACACCCTGGCCGGAGGACTCAGCCTGCTCTCCCGGCGCTACGGCTACGCCGCCGATCACGTACGCAGCATCGACGTCGTCACAGCGGACGGCCAGCTGCGGCATGTCACCGAGAAGTCCTACCCAGACCTGTTCTGGGGACTACGTGGCGGTCGGGACAACTTCGGTGTGGTCACCGGCATCGAGATCGGCCTCGTGCCGATCACCACCCTCTATGGCGGATCACTGCAGTTCCCCGGCGAACTGGCCGCCGAGGTGTTCGACACCTACCTACGCTGGACGGCCACCGTGCCCGATGAGATGAGCTCATCGATCATGCAGATGTCCTACCCGGACATCCCTGCATTTCCAGCGGCATTGCGAGGCCGACAAGCCGTCCATGTCCGCATCGCCTACGCCGCGGATGTACTCGATGCCGCCGAGAACCTGGTCGAGCCGTTGCGGGCACTCGGCCCGATGAGCGACACCCTCGACGTACTGCCCTACACGGAAGCCGGGTCCATCTATGCCGATCCCCCCTTTCCTGGATACATCGAGGCCAATACCACCCTGCTCGGCGAACTCGACACCACGGCGGTACGCACCATCCTCGATCTGGCCCCACCCCACGCCCCGGTGCCGCACATCTTCGAACTGCGTCACCTCGGCGGCCGACTCGCCCTCCCACCGGCCGCCGCCAACGCCGTGGGTCACCGGGACGCGCGATACCTGTTCAACGTGGTCTCCCGGCTGGAACGTGCCGACATCACCAAAATTCGGCCGGCACACAAACGCATGCTCGAAGCGCTCGTCCCGTGGAGCACCGGCGGCCGTCTCCTGAACTTCATGAATGGCGAGGACGCCGCCAAGGAGGTGCGCTCAGCGTACGAGCCCAAGGACTACCAGCGCCTCACCGAAATCAAGGCCGTCTACGATCCTGACAACACTTTCCGGCTCAATCACAACATCCCACCCGCCAACACCGAAGACCCCACATCAGCCTGAACCCGTCCGCCCTATTCCGAGGTCGAAAAGCGACGGGACAGCCATTAGCCGTTTTGAGCTGTTCGAGCAAGTCAAGGCGATGCTCAAGCAACGGCGTTGGTTCAGGTCTTCGGCCCGGAGACGGCGGGTTGTCCCCGCGCTCCTCGACCTCGGATTCGCCGGATCCGATGGGTGACGCTCATCGGATCACAGGGCTCGAGGAAGCTTCGGGAGAAGACCCGGGCCGCAAGCCTAGGTCTACACCTACTCATCGTCCACGCCGCCGCCGTCGGGTATCTCGCCGAGCTGCCGAAGACCATCAGCCGGCGCGGAGGAGGAGATGGAGTAGCGGCCCAGGACGTTGAGGCGGGCGTGGCCGAGCGGAGACAGCCGTGCGGCGTCCTCATCCTTGGCCGGGACGCCTTCGGCGCGCAACTGGTCGACCGCGGCCGACAGGTATCTGGAGTTCCACAGCGCGACCGCGTTGACGACCAGCCCCAGAGCCGCCAGCTGATCTTCTTGCCCTTCACGGTAGGCCTTGCGAATCTGCCCGCCTGCGCCGTGGCAATCTTGCGGGCCAGCCAGTGCCGGGACTCCTGGACGGTGAGCTGCTTGTTCAGCTTGCGGCGGTAGGTGTCGTCGATCGGGTCCAGGATGGACAGCAGGTGCAGGGTCTTGTCGACGCGGCCGTACTCGGCGAACGCCTGCCCGAGCGGGGTGGGCCACCCGTTGCGGGCGAACATGCGCAGCAGGTCGTAGGCGCGGACCTGGTTGGTCACCAGCGACCCGGCGACCCGGATCATGTCCGACCACTGGATGTGAATTTTCTGCCGGTTGATCTTGTTGCGGGCGATCGCCTCCAACGGCCCGCAGTCGCCCGGGGTGTTGCTGCCGGGCACCTCAGAGCGCCAGAACCGCTGGTCGCCCAGGTCGGCGAAGCGGGGCGCGAACCGGTAGCCGGGCATGGAGAAGATGCCGAACACCGTGTCCGAATCGGACGCCTGGTCCGTCGTGACGACCTCGGGCTGCGGGCCCGCATCGATGTTGATCAGGGTATCCAGGATGTACAGCGAGTCGCGCGGCGTGCCGGGTACGACCATCTGCCCGATTCCCATTACTTGATCATTGACTGCGTTGAGAAGCGTCAGACCGCGCTTGTCCCCAAAATACTTCGGCGAGGGAGCGGCGTTGATCGTCTGGACCGGGACGACGAACCGCAGCCCATCGACCGAGGCGAGCAGCCCGCCGCCCCACAGTGCCACGATCGGCACGCCGCGCTGGGCCTCGATCAGGATCGCGTTCGCGGCTGCGTGCGTCTCGGTCCGCACGTAGTTCTGGTCGACATGGCACAGGCGGCCGCGCGTGAGCGCCTCGTCCCCGTCCTTGATCACCGGGGTGTGGCCGACGTTGCAGGCCTCGCTGATCAGCAGCGCCGCCAGTGATCTCGGCAGGTCGTGCATGCGCGTGGAGATGTCGGCCGGATGCACGTAGGCGTCCAGGAACCCGGTCCAGGAGTGCACCTCCAGCAGCAGTTCGGGCAGGTCGATGCGCGGCAGCATCGCCTGGCAGGCCCTTTGCCACAACGGTAGCGGGTGAGCTGCGGTTTTCCGCAGTTGATCGTGCGGTGGCCCGCATGGTCCGGCGCTTCCGGCGTTCCTAGCGTTGCCTCCATGATTCTCATGAAGACCCTGGCCGTCACGCTCGCCCTGACCAGCCTCAGCCCGACGCACGACTCCTTGGAGCGGCAAGTGAACGACCTGGTGACGTCGAAGACCATGTCCGCCGTCCTCGTACGGGTGAGCGGGGACGGTCGAGACTGGACGGCCGCGGCCGGCTACAGCGACGCGGTCTCACGCAAGCCTGCCGACGCCTCCGGCTATTTCCGGATCGGCAGCGTCACCAAGTCGTTCGTGGCCACCGTCGTGCTCCAGCTCGCCGACGAGGGCAAGCTGTCCCTCGATGACCCGGTCGGCAAGTATCTGCCCGCCGCCCCGCCCGAGAGCAGTCCGATCACGGTGCGGCAGGTGCTCAACCACACCAGCGGCCTGTTCGACTACGCGGGAGCGGGCATCCCAGGCTGGTCGGTCAGGGACTACCGGCCGGTCGAGACGCTGTACGACCAGACGCCGCAGGAGCTCCTGGCGGTCGGCCTGTCCAAGCCGCCCTACTTCAAACCCGGCGCAGGCTGGCACTACTCCAACACCAACTATGTCGTGGCGGCCATGCTGATCGAGAAGCTGACGGGAGGCTCGTACGCGGACGCGATCAAGACGAGGATCCTGCATCCGCTCGGCCTCACGCACACGCTTCTGCCCGGCCACGCGAAGGCGATACCCCGCCCGCACGCGCACGGCTACGCCACCTACAACGGCAAGATCGTGGACGCCACACGGATGAACCCGTCGCTGGAGTTCGGCGCAGGCGAGATGATCTCGACGACGGCCGACCTGGCCCGCTTCTTCGATGCCCTCCTGGGAGGCAAGCTCGTCAGTCGATCCGCGCTCGAGCAGATGCGGGCCACGAAGCCGGCAGGCGCGGGCATGGGGTACGGGCTCGGCCTCCAGGAGTTCAAGCTGACCTGCGGCAAGAGCGTGTACGGGCACAGCGGCGGCACCTTCGGCTACCTCACCTACGCCCTCAGATCCGACTCGGGCCGTACGCTCGTGATCTCCGCGAACCCGTACACGGGCAACGCCCCGGCCGACACCCTGCAGAAGGCTCTGACCACGACGTTCTGCTGACCGGCGGGTCAGGTTTCGAGCAGCGCGCGGCAGATGCGGGTGACCTCGTCGAGCAGCCGCCGTTGATCGTCCGGGGCGTGCAGGATGTGATCGGCGGTCCCGTGCATGGCGTGGTAGAGCACGATGGCGGTCGCTCCGGGGTCGGAAAGTGTCGCGGTCTCTTCGAGGAGGTTGCGCAACGCGTCGATCGCCAGGTTGGGGCGAGGTTGCTCGCCCGGCCGGGAGACGTGGGAGTTGTGCCGGAACAGGACGTCGTGCAGGCGGGTGTCGGACAGGTATTCGGTGATTCCGGCCCGCAGCCAGGCGTGCACCCGGGGGGTGCCGCTCTCCGCTTCTGAGGCTTGCCGCTGGCGCGCAACGAACCGCTCGACGTATCGGTCGCGCAGCGCCGCCAGGAGCTCGTCTTTGCTGGCGAAGTGCAGGTAGAAGGTGCCTTTGGCGACTCCCGCACCGACGACCACGTCGTCGATCTTGAGCGCGTCGACACCGTGGGCCAGGACGAGTGACTCGGCGGCGTCGAGCAGGTCGCTGCGCCGCTGCTCGCTGGGTTTGGTCCTGGCCATCTGCCTCCTTCCGGCTGCTGTCGACCTTAGCGGATCTCCGCATCCATCCTCTTGTCAATGAAAATCGTTTCCGTTATGGTCCGACTGACTGTCAGTCATTTAGGAGGCGATAGTGCGGGACCCAACTGTGCTCCGGCAAGCCGGCCGGTTCCGCATCGGTCCGGTCGTGGACCGGTACGGCGACTACTGCGGCTGGCTGATCGGCACGCAGCCGGCGCTGTTCGCCCTTGCCGTGCTGGATCCGGTGGCCGACCTGCCCGCCGTTCTGGCCGTGATGGCCGCGGTGCTGGTGGTCTCCGCGTTTCACGACACCGCCGTCAACGGCCTGCCGGCACGCCTGCTCGCCCCGGACGAGCGCGGCACCGCCAACGGCATCCAGACCGCCGCCGCGTGCCTGTCCATCCTCGTCGGCTCGGGCGGCGCCCTGCCGCTATACACGTGGGCGGGTGGGCGGTGACGCCGGCCGCCGTGGCGGCGGTGTTCTGCGTCCCGCTCGCCGTGCTGGCCAGGTTCACCGAACCCGGCCCATGGCCAGCCGGCGATGCGGTCCCGCCCTGGCGGTCGCTGACCGGGGTGTTCCGGTCGCGCAGATCGGCGGCGTGGACGCTGCTTGTGATGCCGCTCTCGGTCCCTGCGCTGTACCTGGCCACCGCGGTGCAGTCGGCGATGTTGCCGGCGGCCGGATGGGGGATGGAACGCATCGCGCCCGTCCAGTACACCTTCGCCCCCATGGCCGGGGCGGCCGCCACCGACGTCACCGTGCAGGTCTCCGTGCGGGGCGTGCTGCGCATGCTGCTCGGCGCGGCCGAGCTGGTGCTCGCGGGCCTCGCCGGCTACCCGCTCCTCATCGCGGCCTCCGTGCTGCTCTCCCTGGCCGGGACCGCCGTGGCCGTGCTCTGGGCCCGGCGGCACACGTACTCGAATCTCGCACCACAGAGGGGATGACCTTGTCCACCACCCCGCGACGCAGGGGAACGCTGATCGCCGCGTTCTCCGCCACCTTCATCGCCCTGCTCGACCTCACCATCGTCGCCGTCGCGCTCCCCGCCATGCAGACCGACCTGCACACCACCATCACGGGGAGCCAGTGGATCGTCGACGCCTTCTCCATCTGCCTGGCCGCCTGCATGTTGTCCGGCGGCTCGCTGGGAGACCGGTACGGCAGGAAGCGCTGGTTCCTCATCGGCATGGCGCTCTTCCTGGCCGGCTCCCTCCTCTGCGCCCTGGCGCCGACGCTGGGCTACCTGGTCGCCGGCCGCGCCGTGCAAGGGATGGCCGCAGCTCTCCTCGTCCCGGGCGCCCTGTCGATCATCGGGCAGGCCGAGCCGGACCCGGTGCGCCGAGCCCGCCTCCTCGGCTACTGGGGCATGTGCGCCAGCGCCGCCGTCCTCGCCGGGCCGATCATCGGCGGCCTCCTCGTGGACGGCTTCGGCTGGCCCGCGATCTTCCTGGTCAACCTGCCCATCGGAGCCGCCGCCATCCTGCTCGGTCGGCGGACGATCGACGAGAGCGCCGACCCCGACCACGCCGCGCTCGACCCGGCCGGCCAAGCGCTCGGCATCGCCACCCTGGCGATCCTGATCTACGCCATCATCGAGACCCGTGCCAACGGCTGGGGCTCGCTGATCACGATCATCCTGCTGGCGCTGGCCGTGGCCGCAGGGACGGCGTTCGTCATCGTCGAGTGGCGGCAGGCCACGCCAATGCTGCCCGTCCGCCTCCTCGCCGACCGCCGCTTCGCGAGCGTGAACGCCGCCTCCGTCCTGCTCGGCTTCGGCGCCAACGGCGCCTTCACCCTCCTGTCGCTCTATCTCCAGCAGGCTCAGGGGCACAGCGCACTGGCCACCGGGCTGCTCCTGGCGCCTATGACAGTCGCCATCATGCCCGCTTCCGTCCTGGCCGGGCGGCTGACCGCATCCCGTGGCCCGCGCCTGCCCATGCTGCTCGGGTACGCCCTCGTCGGCGCGAGCCTGCTGGGACTCGCCACATTCGACATCGGCCGGTCTCCTTTCGCGATGGGAGCGCTCTTCGTGCTCTGCGGCATCGGCCAGGGCCTGGCCATCACCCCCGCCGTCGCCGCCGCCCTCCAACTCGTGCCACGCCAAAGATCCGGCGTCGCCTCCGCCACTGTGAACACCGCACGCCAGGCAGGCAGCGCCCTGGGCATCGCCGTGCTCGGAGCGATCCTCTCCCAGAGCCTCGCGGATGCGGATCCGACGACCTTGCAGCGGTTGTACGGCACCGGCATGCGCGACGTCATGCTGGCGGCAGGCACCGCCGTACTCGCCGGAGCCCTGCTCCTGGCCCTGCAGCGTGGATGGCGACCCGCGACCGCGGATACGCACGAGCCACAGGCCAGGCAGAAGGATCGCATCCGCCACACACCTTGACCATTCCGGAACATCGAAGTGAGCTTGACCGGTACCCGCTGTTGCGGGTACCGGTCAGCCGGTCGGTCAGCCTTGCCAGACCCTCAGTGGGAAGGTGCCGGGACCGATGTTGCTGAGCGTGGTGGTGTTCGCCGCGAGGTACTGGTCCAGGTACGGCGAGCGGTCACCCTGTGTCGGCACGTCGAACCTCGGGGCCTGCACGTCCAGGGTCAGCCGTGCGTCGGAGACCTTGATCGTGTTGCCCGAGGGCACGTCCCACCAGCGGCCGGAGTCGATGGTCCCGATCTGGACCCCCAGGCGGTGCCCCCGCTCGAAGGTCCAGTCGGTCGACTTCAGGTCGAACGAGATCGGTCCCCTGCGCTCCAGCAGGGCGACATTCTCGTCGAACATCGTCGCCGTGCCGTCCGGGGCGACGTCCCACAGGCGCACCATCACGTTCCCGGTCGTGCTCGCGTTGAGCCTGATCCGCGGTGTGGCGGTCATCCGCAGTTTCTGCGGCGCGGGTGTGGACCAGGTCCAGAAGCTGGTGGCCGCGGTGTCGCCCTGCTTGGCCGCGCTCTTCTCGGTGCCGGACAGCGGCTCGATCCGCGGCGCGTGCTCCATGTCCCAGCGGCCGCCGTCCGCCCGGGCGGCCGCCGCCGAGCCGCCGCCGTCGTCGAGGTACCGGCCGGCGGAGAGTCGCGCGTCGTACGACGTCGTGGCCACGGGCCAGGTCGGCTGGGCACGCCATTCGCCGAGGCTGTCCTCGACGGCGTACGCCGGGTCGCTCACCGACGGGGCGATGCCGCGAAGGTACTGGTCGTAGAAGCGCATCACCTCGTCGAACCAGCCGGCACGACCCTGCAGCAGCCGGCCGTCGGCGTCGGTGTCGTTGCCGCGCACGTGCTCCCACTGGCCGACCCAGCCGCGTTCCCGGCCCCGATGGTTGTCGAGGTACTCCTCCATGTCCTCAGGCTTGGTGTTGGGCTCGATGAGCCCCTGCGTCACGAACAACGGCGTCCTGGTGCCGGCCGCCTGGGCGGCCAGGTTGCGGGCGCTCCAGTACGCCGAACGCGGGTCCGGATTGTTGTTGTTGGTGAGGTTGTCGCTCAGGCACTGCGGATGGCTCGCCTCGTACGCCGCGTTCGCCTTGTACCGGTCGCTGTCGTCGGCCATCGCGGGGATCGTCGCGATCGAGTTGTACGCGTTCGGCGTGCCTGTGACGTTGGGGCGCGGGACCTTGTTGCTGAACAGGTAGTTGTACATGTCCCAGACCGGCTCTTGGGCGACGACCGCCTTCAGGCTGTCCAGCTTGAGGTTGTTGCCCACCAGCCCGGTGACGGCGTCGTACGACTTGCCGTACATGCCGACCTTGCCGGTCGACCAGGACTGCCTGGCCGCCCACTCGACGGCGGCCCGGACGTCGGCCTGCTCGCCCGGGCCGACCCAGTCCAGGCACCCGGTGCTCCCGCCGAAGCCGCGCAGGTCGACCATCACGAAGGTGTAGCCGCGCGACATCAGGCCGGCGCCGTTGATGAAGTCCTGGAAGCGCGCCGACGGTCCGACCCGGTCCCACCCTTCGGGGCCCGTCTGCCCCGCGTGTGCGAAGTAGGGGCCCACCGAGACGATCACGGGCGTCTTCACCTCGGCCGGCAGGTGCGCCGGGCGGAGCACGTCGGCGTGCAGCTCGACGCCACTGCCGTCCGAGGACGGGAAGTACGCCTCCGTCCATGCGGCGCCCTCGGGAACCCGTGGGTTCTGCTCATGCGTGACCGGGACCTCGGTTGCCGCGTTTGCCGCTCGGGCCTGGGCGGCCGCGGGTAATCCGCCCGCGACCAGGGTGGTGATGGTGAGCAGTGCACCGGCCGCCACGGCGGTCGAGGCCTTTCCGCGAATGTTCATGGATACTCCCCGTGATCATTGGCTGCCATGGGAAAGTAGCGATTTTCTCCGGATTTGTCTCCACTTGACATTTGGAGTGGATCAGCCGCGGGCGGACGGGCCGCCCGCGGCCGCTAACGGGTCACTGGATGGTGATCTTGTCTACTTCGACCGTTATCCCCCTCACCTGCGGTGTCGAGGTGGCCGTCGTCACCTTGCCGGCCCCCGTACTGACGCCCTTGACCTTCATCGAGTACGTCAGGGTGCCGCCGGGAACGGCCGGTGTGCTCTTGACGACCAGGTCCTCGGTGGGCGGTCCGGTGATCTGGTCACCCGCCGTGCCTTCGGCGTTCTCGGCGCCCACGGTCAGGCCCGCGGCGGCGGGAGGGGCGCCGGGCAGGTTGGCCGGGTCGTAGGCGTAGCTGATGTCCTCGGCGCCGTTGACCCCGATCCACTGCTGGAACACCTTGAGGTCGGTGGTGCCGAAGAGGTTGACCCGCCACTCCACCACCAGCCAGCGGTTGACCCCGTCCGTCAGGACCGTGGCGAAGACGCCGGGGGCGCCGGTGCCGTCGAGGTCGGTCCAGTAGGAGGCGAGCACGTTGTTCGGGCGCGCCGGGTCGGGCAGCGTCTGCGGCTGGAAGGTGATGTCGTCGCCGCCCGCGGTGCCGCCCGCGACGCTGTAGCCGTTGGAGGTCACCCCGAGCCTGGTGTAGGTCTGGCCCGCGAAGGTGAAGGCGGGCACGGTGAAGTTCAGCGCCTGCTCGTCACCGATCGGGATCGGGGTGACGCCGAAGGCGTCCAGCGGGAGGTAGCCGGCCGGTCCCGCGCCGGGCGCGATCGCCGGGCGGGCGGGTTGCGTGGCGGCCAGCGTCGCCTTGGTGGTCGCGATCTGGCTGCCGATCTTGGTGGCCGCCGTGACGCTGTTGAGGCGCAGGCGGCCGTCGAGCGTGGTGAGCGCGGTGACTTCCGCGTCCTTGGGCGTGTTGTTCTGCACGGTGACCGTGCAGGTGGACTCGCCGGTGTTCCTGGGGATGGTGGACGGCGCGCAGGTCTGGTCGACCGGCACCGCGCCTTCCCGGCGGAAGAACGCGACCGGCAGGTGCAGCGCGCGCGGGCCGCCGACCTGCTTGAGGTTCACCTGGCCGAAGTACTGCCCGTCGGGCAACTCCGGGGCGGTGATGACCACGCTCAGCTTGGCGCTCTTGCCCGGCGCGACTGTGAAGAGCGGCGGCAGCACGGTGATGTCCGCCCCGCTGACGGTCGTGGCCGAGGCGGAGAAGGTGAGCGACTTGCCCGTGGTGTTGGTGACCGTTCGCTTGGCGGTGATGATGCCCGGCATGGTCGGCGCATTCACGGAGGGCAGGTTGAGGTCGATCCGGTCGAGCGGGTCGGCGGCCGAGGCGACGAAGTTGGCCGCGCTCTCGTCCAGGGTCAGCCCGGGGTCACCGGCCTTGGTCAGGTCGATGCGCCCGCCGCCCATGTCGAACGGGTCCGCCGGCGTGGTGCGGTCCGGCTTGGTGACCGCGGTCTTGGCCGTGGTCTCCAGCGCCGACTTCACCTGTCCCGCCGTCCAGGTCGGATGCAGCGCGAACACCAGCGCGGCCGCGCCCGTCACCTGCGGCGCCGACATCGAGGTGCCCTGGATGACCTGGTAGAGGTTGCCCGGCGGCCCCTCCAGCGGCGATTCGGGTGTCGGGGTCATGCCCGCCAGGATGTGCAGGCCGGGCGCGGTGACGTCCGGCTTGAGGAAGTCCCCGCCGGGACCGCGCGAGGAGAAGTACGTCATCACGTCGCCCTGCCAGCCGGCCTTGGCGCTCTGGGTGAACGACGCGGTCGCGCCCGGGTGGGCGGCCAGGAAGGCCATCAGCGTGTCGGTCTCGGGCTTCTCGATGTGCACGGACGGGACCCAGTGCGCGTCGGTGAAGACGTCGAACGGGAAGCTGTTGTAGAGGATCATCCCGGCCGCGCCGCCCTGCCTGACGTTGAAGCTCTTCAGCACCCGGTTCGGGCCACGCTCGCAGGCGACGATCTTCCCGGTGAAGATCCCGGCGGGCGCCGGGACGTCACACAGCGGGCGCGAGTACGGCGGCGCCGACGCGAGCACGACGGGCAGCGGCGAGGCGAGACCCGCGGTGACGGAGGCCCCCTTGATCGTCGCCGTGGCGCCGCCGCCGGACAGCGTGATCGTGGACTGGAACGTCCTGGTCTGCGTGGAGGCGGCCACCGTGGTCACCCAGGGACTGCGGTGGTCGGTGGTGTTGGCGTCGGGCCCGGAGTTGCCCGCGGACGCCGAGACCAGCACACCCGCCGCGTACGCGTCCAGGAAGGCCAGCTCGACCGGGTCGCTGTACGGGTCCGAGCCGCCCGAGATCGAGAAGTTGATGACGCGTACGCCGTCCAGGATGGCCCGCGCGACGGCCTGCGCCGAGTCGGAGGGGAAGCAGCCCTCCGCGCCGCACACCTTGTAGACCGAGACCTCGGCGGCGGGCGCGATGCCGTGGATCGGGCCACGGCTGATGCCCATGGGGTTGGCGTCGGCCACCGCGCCGCCCGCGGAGGTGGTGGCGGTGTGGGTGCCGTGCCCGTTGGAGTCGCGGGCGCTGTCGGGGTAGACCTCGCCGCCGAAGACCGCGTTGTACGTCTCCAGGAACGGCCCGCCGCCGATCAGCTTGTTGTTGCAGGTGAACGGGTCGCTGGCCGGGGTGAGCGGGTTGTCGCCGAAGTTGCACACCCGTGGCGTGCCATCCTTGGTCGGCCCGGGGGCGGGCAGGCCGGGCTTGGCGGCGAAGGACGGGTGCTCGGGCCAGGCGCCGCTGTCCAGCACGCCCACGATCACGCCTTTGCCGGCGGAGTCGCTGCCACCGAGCTGGTTGTAGATGGTGTTGGCGCCGATGAACGCGGGGCTGGAGTCGGTCAGCAGTTGCTGCGGTTTGTCCTCCTGCACGGCGACCGCGCCGGGCAGCTTCAGCACCTCGGCCGCCTTGTCGCCGGGGATCCTGAGCGCGATGCCCCCGTATACGGTCCTGATCCGCTGGCCGACCACCGCGCCGGGGACCTTCTTGGCCAGCTCGCCCAGGAAGGCGTTCTCGACCTCCTGGATGTGCTCGCCGTACCTCCTGGCCTCGGTGCTCCTGGTGTCCAGGGCCCTGCCGGTGGTCGCGGGGCTGGTGGCCGCCAGCCCGGGCAGCCCGCCCCGGTAGGCGGCGAGCGAGTCGTAGTCCAGCTTGACCACGACGTTGACCGGCGCGGGCGAGGTGGCCCGCAGCAGCGCCTGGTCGCTCTTGGCGAGCTTGCCGGTGGGGGATTTGGCGCCCTCGACCAGCTCGGGGCCGGTCAGGGGAGTGGCGCGCCACTTCCCTGGCGGCGGCGTCGGCGTGGCCTGCGCCGCGACCGGGCTCATGACGATCACGACGCTGAGCCCGACGGCCACCGACACCAGCCGTCGTACACGGGATGAGCGGGAACGGGATAACACGAAGAACCTCCTCGTCGAGGGGCTGCGTGGGCCCGCCCGGGAGGCGTCGTGTCACCCCGATTTCCGGTACGCCGGAGAGATCACTGACCCTCCCCGGTGGGTGACGAGCTGGACCGCCGCCCTGGTAAGGGTGGATCGGTCCGAACGGGAGTGTAATCAGCGATGATCCAGCCGAGAACGTACCGACTTGCCAGAATCAGGCCGACAATCCGGCACTTCTCGTGATCGAAACACGACGCCCCCGATGCTCTTCACGCCGTCGCCGGTGCCGCCGACCTGTCGCGCATGCACAGGGCGCCGATGGCGCGGCAGGACAGATGGAGGGTGAAGGCGACGCTGAGCAGCGGCACCGAACGGGGTGAGGCGGTGACACGCATGGCGGCCGCGGCTGGGGTACGACCAGCGGCACACCGCGCGCGGCGGCCACCTCGGGATCGACGCTGGCGAAGACCAGGGGACGCCATACAACGACCGGCCCGATCAGCGCGATGGTGCCGCCGCCGCGAAGTCGCGGGTCACGCTTCAGGCGTGGGACAACTTTCGGCGGGCGTCCACTATGAGCGCGACCGCCAGACCGGTGACGGCGAGGGCAAGGGCGGGCACGACCGCGAGGCGAGGTGCGGCGACCAGCAGCGGCGTGGCTTCGCTCACCATGCCGCCCCAGTCGGTGTCGGGTGGCGGCAGCCCGATGCCGAGGAAGCTCAGGGACGTGACCGCGATCAGCGTCCTGGCGAAGTCCGCGGTGGCGACCGTCAGAACAGGTCCGGCGATATGAGGGGCAATGGTGCGCCGGAGCAGGTAGAGCGGTGACGCGCCGATGGCCCGCACGGCCAGCACATAGTCGGCGGAGGCCACGCGCCGGGTGGCCGTACGGGCGACGAGGCCGCAGTTCACCCACCCGAGCGGCACGAGGGCGGCCAGGACGGTCGCGTACCCGGGCCGCAGCACACCCGCCAGCGCGAGCGCCAGTGTGAGACCCGGCAACGCGAGCGCCACGGTGGCGGCGAAGCGCAGCAGCCGGTCGGGCAGTCCACCGGCAAGCCCAGCCGCGGCGCCGAACATCGTACCGAGAGCCGTGGTCGCCGCCGTGACGGCCAGCGCGAACAGCAGGGATGTACGGCCGGCCGCGGCCGTCCTGGTGAGGAGGTCACGGCCGAGCTGGTCGGTGCCGAGCCAGTGTTCCGCGCCGGGCGGCAGCAGGGCGCGCTCCAGGTCGGGGACGTGCGGATCGTACACCGACACCACCGGCGTGAGCAGGCAGAACAGCACGACCGAGGCGAACACCGCGACGCCGGCGCAGCCCCTCACCGGCGGCGCACCCGCGGGTCGACGGCCGCCAGGCAGAGCTCGACCAGGGCCAGGACCAGGACGGTCGTGACCGCCGTGACCAGCACGTACGCCTGCACGATGGGCAGGTCGCGCTGCCTGATCGCCGACACCGCGAGCTGCCCCACGCCCGGCCAGGAGAACAGCGTCTCCACCACCACCGCACCGGCCAGCAAGTCCGCGAGCACCATGCCGGTTGCCGTGATGGCGTTCGGCGCGGCCACGCGCAGGGCGTGCACCATGACCGCGCGCCGGGGCCGCAGTCCCTTGGCGGTCGCGAGCTTGATGAACGGTAGCCGCAAGGACTGGGCGAGGTCGGCCCGCAGCAGCCGCAGCAGCGTCGCGGCGCCGGCCAGGCCGAGGGTGAGAGCGGGCAGCACCACCGCGCCGGGGCTGCCGTCGCCGCCTGTGGGCAGTGCGCGCAGGCCGACCGCCACAATGCTGATCAGCAGGATCCCCACGATATAGGGCGGAACGCCGGTCATCGCCACCGTCACGAGCGCGACGGCGCGACTGCCGGGCGCGCGCGGCCTGAACGCGGCCCTGATCGAGACGAGCGCGGCGAGCGTGACCGAGACCAGCGCCGCCGCTCCCGCCAGCCGGAGTGTCGCCGGGACGCGCGAGAGGATCTCGGCGGCGACGGGGGAGCGGTCGGTGTAGGAGTGTCCGAAGTCGCCGCGGAGCACGGCGAGCAGCCACCGCAGGTACTGGGTGAACAGCGGCTGGTCCAGGCCGAGTTCGGCGCGCAGGACCGCGACGCTGCGCGCCGAGGGCTGGATGCCACCGCGGCGCAGGATCTCCTCCGCCGGGTCCCCCGGCGCCAGCGAGGTCAGCAGGAAGACCAGCACCGACACGACCAGCAACGTGAGCAGGAGCTCCGACGCACGTCGCAGCAGGACGGCGGTCACTTCAGGGGTGCCAGCTTGCCCAGGTCGACCACATACGCCGCGTTCTGCGTCACCCCGTTGACCTTGCCGATGGTCACGATGGGATTGTCCTGGTAGGCCAGCGGGATCATCGGGCGGTCGGTGGCGAGCAGACGCTGGATCCGGTGGTACAGGTCGCGACGGACGTTCGGGTTCGTCTGCGCCGCGGCCTGGTCGACAAGTTTGTCGAACTCGGTGTTCCGGTAGCCGAGCTTCCGGTCGACGTTCCAGGACGCGTCCGAGCGCAGGAACCGGCGGAACAGGTAGTCGGCGTCGCCGTTGGGCACGCTGTAGGCGCTGAGGAAGAGGTCGTAGTCCCCGGCCTCCATCACGGACTTGGTGGCCTCGGCCACGGTCACCTTCGCGGGCAGGCCCGCCTGCTCGAAGGCCGCGCGCAGCACCTCGGCGATGTCGGCGTAGGGGAACTGGCCGGTCTCGGCAGAGGAGATGAGGATGTTCACGGGCTTGGTAGGCGGCCCCGCGGCGGCGATCAGCTCGCGGGCCTTGCCGGGGTCGTGGCCTGCGGTGATGCCGGGGTCGGCGAGGTCGCCGAAGACCGGTGACAGGAACCCCGCCCCCGCCTTGGCCGTGCCCGCGAGCAGTCTGCCGGCGATGGCCTGACGGTCGATCGCCAGGTCGGCCGCCTGGCGCAGGCGGGCGTCGGAGAACGGCGCGCGCGAAGCGTTGAACGTCAGGTAATGCGTCAGCACCGAGGGGCTGCGGACGACCCGGAAGCCGCTGTCACCGGCCACCGCGGCGACCTGCCCCGGCAGCAGCGCGCCCTTGTCGATCAGCCCGTCCACCTCACCGGCGCGCAACGCCGCGACCCGGGCGTTGGCGTCCGGGATCACCCTGACCACGATCTTCTTGTAGACGGGGGCGGCGCCGTAATAGTGCGGGTTCGCGGCCAGCACGGCCTGCTGTCCCTTGGTCCAGTCGACCAGCGTGTACGGCCCCGTGCCCACCGGCTTGCCGGCGAAGTCCCCCGAGGAGGCGAACGCCTTCGGCGACTGCACCATGCTGTAGAAGCCCGCCAGCCTGCCCGGCAAGTCGGCCACGGGCTCGTTCAGCACGAACGCCACCTTGCCGTTTTCGGCGCGGACGTCGCCGAGCTTGCCGTACGCCACCTCCATGCCGGCGTCGAGGCTGAAGAACGCCGACTGGCGGGGCGCGATCCGCAGGAACCGCTTGACGTTCGCGACCACCGACTCGGCGGTCAGCGGCGTCCCGTCGCTGAACTGCACGCCGTCGCGCAGCGTGAACGTCCACCGCCGACCCCCGTCCGCGGCGGCCCAGGAGACGGCCAGCGCCGGGACAGGCCGTAACCTGTCGTCCACGGTCACCAAGGGCTCCCACACCCGCAACGTCTGGTGCGTGTAGTACGGATCCTCGGGTCCGGCGACCAGGTCACGCGGGGCCGCCAAGGTGAGCTGCTTCCCATCCTGCGCGGCGGGCTCCTGACCGCCGCATCCCGACAGGACCACTCCCAAGAGCGCCACCAGCATGATCGCGGCTCGTCTTCGCACTTGAGCTCCCATCAAAGGCCGAACCAACCCCATGCGAACGGTAACCGTGTTCAAACTGCTTGAGGAGAGCATTCGCCCGGTCACGATCACCTCGTATCTCACGCACCTGCTCTGTCGATGAGATACATGCCGAGTCCGGCCGGACCGGTGGGGGTCGGTGCGAGGGCGTGCCCGCCGAGCTCCGCCTTGAGCTGCCGCTCGTCGAGCACCCACCAGGCATAGGCCACCTCCAGCTCATCGACGAGCTGATCATCGTGGTAGGTGTGATGTGCCAGGTGATCCGGTCGGGGCCTGCGGGCCCGGCGCGGCCCCATCCCTCGTACCTGCGCCGCCCGACCCGCACGTCGGCGAACCGGGACTCCGGCACCGTCATCGGCTCGGTGGGCGGCTGCAGGTTCAGCACCGCTCGGCCGCCGGGGACGAGGCGCTCGGCGAGCAGACTCCAGATCCGTTGTCGTCCGACCGGGTCGAAGTGGCCGATGACGTTCATGGCGACGACGGCGCCCAGCTTCTGAGGCAGCGCCGCCTCGAGGAAACCCTCCGGCAACACGGTCACCCGGTCACGCAGCTCCGCACTCTCGTTCACCCGCGCCAGCAGGACGGACCGCAGCGCCGCCGACGGCTCGACGGCCACGATCTCGGCCTCGGGCACCGCCTCCGCGATCACTCGGGTGCCCTGCCCTCCGCCGGCGCCCACATCGACGATCGGACCGGTGACGTCGCGCAGCACCTGCGACAGCGACGGTGCCAGGGCCGCCCAGTGCGGCGCGATCATCACGTCCACGAACTCCGCTGATCGCTCGTATTGGTCTGCCACTTCCACACCCCTCGTCGTACATTGATAATCATTACCGTTTTTGCGAGGTTAGAGATGGGTGAGGTGATCGTCAAGAGTGCGGCGGTCGTCGCCGGGGCTCTCCGGGCACGAGGAGCCGGGGCCTCCGCCGGTGATCGGAGGGCTTCGCGGCAAAGGTCTTGCCGTCTCCAACGGCAGGTAGCAAGCCACGTCCGCGGCTTCGCCACCATGATGCGCGACCTCCGTGGTGACCGTCTGCCCGCCTGGATCGACGCAGTTCCTGAAGAGGACCTGCCCCACCTGCGCCGGTTCGCCCACGGCCTGCGCTACGACCTCGACGCCATCATCGCCGGCCTGTCACTTCCCTGGAACTCCGGACAGGCCGAAGGACAGAACACGCGAGTGAAGCTGATCAAGCGGCAGGGCTATGGGCGAGCCGACTTCGATCTCCTGCGGAAGCGAATCCTGCTCCGAACATGATCCTCAACCCGTCCCAAGATCAGCGACAGAGCCCGGTTACTCGTACGCACCTCTGCACACCAATGAGTACGCCGACAGCCCGCGTTACCTCAGCGCGGACACCGGCGCCCTCGCGTGGGCGTTCGGCCCTGAGGGGGCGCCCGCCGTCCGCGGAATCGACATCCTCACCGTCAAGGACGGCCTGATCCACCGCGTCATCACCCTGTTCACGCAGTAGAGACCGCCGTCGGCGACAGCGGGCAGTGGGCAGGAGGGTCAACGCGCTGTGGCGCAGTCGATGTGCGGGTCCACCCCTGGCCATGCGGGTCGAGCTCGGTGTAGACGGTCCTGCAGAAGTACTCGGCGGCCCCGGCAGGAGGACACGCTCCTCGCCATGGCGGCCCGGCAGATGTCCGGCCAGCCCGCCGGAGTCAGTCTGGCCGCTCTGGTGCCGCAGACCGGATGTACACCGGTCAGCTGGATCGCCACCTCAGGCGGGCAGGTCGCGATCCAGCCGGGGTAAGCAGCATCGAGAGGCGACGACGGCCAGCTGGCCGAGCCGCACGTGCGGGTCAGGCGGGTCGATCTCAACGCGTCGCACCGTTTGCGCCCTGACGGTGTCGTTGCGTCACATCGACGATCGATGACGGCGAGGGGCGCGTCGTGCCCCTCCTCCATACGGTGGTGACATGGGCCGGCCGTGTCCTGGCCGAAGCTGTTGCCAACCATTTGAATGACCGTTTAAAATTTTGATTGTGTCATCAGAAAGTCGAACGTTCATTGAAGAGGCGCGGCGGGCCCAGATCATCGAGTGCGCCATCGACGCCATCGCCACCCTCGGGTATGCGCAGACGTCGCTGGCGAAGATCGCGCAGCTGGCGAAGATCTCCCCCGGATCGATCTCCTACCATTTCGGGAGCAAGGACGAGCTCATCCAGGCCGTCGTCAGCGAGGTCGCCAGGCTGGCGACCGAGATGATGGAGCCGGCCATCGTCGCGCAGCCCACGGCGACTGACGCGCTGCGCGTCTACCTGGAGACGAACCTGGCGTTCATGGGCCGCCACCGCAAGCCGCTGCTGGCGCTGGTGGAGATCATCACGCACGCACGAGGCGGCACCGACACCCCGGGCCCGTACACGGCGCAGCACGAGATCGCGCTTCAGGACATCGAGAAGGTGCTGGCCTGGGGGCAGAAGAGCGGGGAGTTCCGCGACTTCGATCTGCGTTCGACGGCCATCGCGATCCGAGGAGCGGTGGACGCCGTGCCCGCCCAGCTGTTGCAGAACCCAGAGCTCGACCTGGAGCTGCTGGCTCGGGAACTGACCACCCTGTTCACGATCGCCACGCGGAGGCAGCCATGACGGCGGCACTCGAACCGGCCGCTCTCGATCTGGCCGGTCTCACCAAGACGTTCGGCACGAACGCCGCCGTGGACCACCTCGACCTGACCATCCCGCAGGGATCCTTCTACGGCCTGGTCGGGCAGAACGGGGCGGGCAAGACCACCACCCTGTCGATGGCCGTCGGGCTGGTGCGGCCCGACAGCGGCACCGCGCGGATCTTCGGGACCGACGTCTGGGCCGATCCGCGGCACCGGGCCAAGAGGCTGGTGGGCGTCCTGCCCGACGGCCTGGCGATGCCTGAGCGGCTGACCGGGCGGGAGGTGCTGACCTACCTCGGCCTGCTGCGCGGACTGCCCGAGCCGGTGGTGGCCGAACGGGCCGGTGAACTGCTGGAGGTGCTGGAGCTGGACCAGGCCGGCAGCACGCTGGTGATCGAGTACTCGACCGGCATGCGCAAGAAGATCGGGCTGGCCACGGCGCTGCTGCACGCGCCCAGGCTGCTGGTACTGGACGAGCCGTTCGAGGCGGTGGACCCGATCTCGGCGGCGACGATCAAGCAGATCCTGCGCGCCTTCGTGGCGGGCGGCGGCTCGGTGGTGCTGTCCAGTCACGTGATGGCGCTGGTCGAGCAGCTGTGCGACCACGTCGCGGTGATCGACAAGGGCAAGGTCGTGGCGGCGGGCACGCTGGAGGAGGTCAGCGGTGGCGGCTCGCTGGAGGAGCGGTTCGTGGACCTCGTCGCGACCGGCGACCGTGCCGCGATGAAGGGGCTGACGTGGCTGCCGAGCTGATCATGGTACGGATGAAGACCGCCGTACTGCGGCACTCCCTGACCGGCCGCCGTGCCGGGATCGTGGCCACAGGCGGGCTGCTCGGGATCGCGCTGGCGGGCGGCACGATCGTGCTGGCCCTGTCCGCGCCCGCGCTGCTGCCCGCCGCCTACGCCGTGTGGATGCTCGGCTGGATGCTGGGGCCCGTCTTCGCCGGAGGCGGGGACGAGACGTTGCGGCCCGAGTACTTCGCCCTGCTGGGATTAGCGCCGCGGCGGCTGGCCAGGGCACTGCTGGCGTCGGCGTTCGTCGGGGTGGCGCCCGCGGCGAGCCTGCTCGCGCTGGGCGGGCTGCTGGTCGAGGGGGTACGGCACGGCGCCGGAGCCGCTGTCGTGGCCGTGCCCGCGATGGTGCTGCACCTGGCCATGTTCGTGCTGCTGTCGAAAGTGGCCGTGGCGGTGCTCGCGATCGTGCTGCGCTCGCGGCTGGGCGCGGTGCTGGCCGGGGTGATCAACGCGACGATCCTGGCGGCGCTCGGGCAGGGCTGGGTGTTCGCGGTGGCGTTCGGCGTGAACGGGGCGGTGCCGCAGTTCGTCAGGTATCTGCCGTCCGGATGGGGGGTGCTGGCCGTCCAGGGCGACTGGCGGCGGGCGGTCATGGCACTGGCCGCGATGGCGCTGCTGGTGGCCCTCCTGCTGGCCGCATGGGCCGCGCTGCTGACCAGGCGTACGAGCGCGAACCGGACCAACGGACGAGCGCCCACACCGACAGGTCGCCGAGAGGGCGGCCAGCCGAAAGACAGGCAGGCGGTGCCGCAGAGCCGGGTCGTGCTGGGCAAGGAGCTCCGGACCTGGTCGCGTGACCTGCTGCGCACCCACCAGCTCACCTTCGCCCTCGCCTACGGCCTGGCGTTCGCCGCCGCCCCGCTCATTCTCGGCTGGCCCGGCATGCTCTGCTGGGCGGGTCCAATCTTCGTCGCCATGGCCGCGGGCATGTCCGCCAACCTCTACAGCGGTGACGGCACCGCCTTGTGGCTCACCCTCATGATCCCGGACGCCAAGGACGTACGAGGCAGGCAACTGGCCTGGCTGGCGACCGTCGGCCCGCCCGCGACCGCCCTGACCGTGACGCTGACGGCGCTGGTGGACGGCCCGTGGCCGATGGTGCTCGCCCTCCTGGTGGCACTGCTGGGTGGCGGAGCCGGGCTGGTGCCGCTGATGTCGGTGTACGCGCTGGTCCCCGGCACCGACCCGCACCGCAGGCCGGGCAACCCGCTGCGCTCCACCGACGACGACGGCTCGGCCAGCGGCCTGGTGTACGCCATGCTCGCCCTGTGCGCGCTCACCGCCGCCCCCGCCGCACTGGTGGCCTGGCTGTACGGCTGGCCGGGCGTCGCCGTGGGCCTGCTGACCGGCCTCTCGTGCGCCTGGGGCCTCGGCCACCTGGCCCAGCGGCGACTGAGCACACACGGCCCCGAACTGCTCCACCTGATGCGGACCGGCCGCCCGCCCACCACCGCCAAGACCCCGCAGAACCTGCCCAGACGCGAGCAGATCATCACCGCCATCTGCTGGGGCTTCGGCGCGATCCCGCTCATCCCGCAAGGCATCGTGCCAGGCATCCTCAAGGTGACCGGGACCGGGTCACGCGGCTGGTTCCTGGCCCTGTACCTGCCCGAATGGCTGCAATGGCCGACCATCGTGTGCATGACGCTACTCGGCCTGACCATGTACGGCCTCGGCCTGTGGATCCCACGCCGGCACAGCAGGCAGCCGTAACGCTTCCGGCGACCGAGCCTCACCCAACAGGACCACCCGATCGGGCCTAGCGGGCGGCCCGAGCCAATCGAAGAGGACCAGGGCGAGCGTTACGGGGTGTATTCGTCGTGGCGGCGGACCCAGGCCATCGGGTAGGACAGGTCGTCCTCGTTGCGTCCGCGGGGTGCGCGGTCGAGGAGCTGGTAGGCGGCGATCATGGAGTCGGCGCCGCGGGCGTAGCTGGAGTAGGTGTGGTGGACGGTGCCGTCCTGGAGGGCGAACGCGCTCATCCCGGGCAGCTCGGCGGCCGGGTGCGGCTCCGGCCGGAAGTTGTAGGTGGCGCCGTTGGCCTGTTGCTCGGGCGTGAACGAGACGCGGAAGTCGTAGTTGAAGTCGCTGCCGTGGGAGGAGACCCAGGTGAACCGCCAGCCCATCTGCCGCTTGTAGGCGTTGATCTTCTCCAGTGGCGCGCGGGAGACGCTGATGAGGGTCACGTCGCGGCTGTTGAGGTGGGGGATGGCAGCGTCGAAGTGGTCGGCGGTCAGCAAGCAGCTGGCGCAGCCGGCGTCGGAGCCGGGATGGAACATGAAGTGCTTGACCAGCAGCTGGGACCGTCCGTCGAACAACTCGGCCAGCGTCGCCGGTCCGTCGTCGGTGGCGAAGGTTAGTCCTTGGTGACGGGTACCCAGGGAAGGTCGCGGCGCAGGCGGGCCAGGTGGTCGCCGTTGCGGCTGTGTTGTTTCTCGCGTTCCAGCAGGGCGTGGCTGGCGGTCAGCCGTTCGTCCGGGGTTCCGGTGCGGTGGGTCATCGGTGGTCCTTTCGGTTCGTCGATTGGGTGATGTGGGTGGCGATCGCGGGGATCACGGTGTCCCAGCTGTGGTGAGGGAGTTCGTGGCCGATGCCGGGCAGTGGCAGCAGGCGGGCGCCGGGGATCTCGGCGGCCAGCGCGATGCCGTGCTCGATGGTGAACAGCGGGTCGCGGGTGCCGTGCAGGACCAGGGCCGGCATGTTCAGGGTGCCCAGCCGGTCGCGCCAGCGGGCGTGGCCGCGCATCGCGTAGTGGTTGGTGTGGCTGGCCTGCACGCACGCCGTACGGTCGCAGACGGCCGCGGCTCGTTCGCGGGTGACGGCCCCCTCCTGCGGGGGCCAAGTCCGAGGCGTAGGCGCGGTCCTGGGCGACGACGTAGTCGATGACGGCGGCGCGGTCGGCCCAGTCCGGTGGCACGGCGGTGTCGAAGTGGGTCTGCAGCGGGCCGGTGGTCGGCGGCAGATCTGGGGCGCGTGGCTCCGGGCTGGTGGCGATCAGGGTCAGCGACGCCACCCGCCCGGGCTCGTGCAGGGCGGCGACCTGGGCGAGCTGGCCACCCATGGACAGGCCCACCAGATGCGCCCGCGCCAGGCCGAGCGCGTCGAGGATCGCGATCGGGTCGGCGGCCAGGTCGGCGAAGGTGTAGTCGGGGGAACCCGGCGGGTACCAGGTCGATTCGCCGGTGTCGCGGTGGTCGTAGCGGATGACCAGCCCGCCGGTGGCCTCGGCCGGCCGTTCGCAGAAGCCGATGTCCCACCAGTCCATCGACCGGCTCGCGCCGCCGATGAGCAGGACGGCAGGGCCGTCGCGGCGCCCGAACGCCTGGACACACAGCTTCACCTGGGGGCTGACCTGGAGGAGTTCGCGAGAAGGCCTACCCTCACCATCTCGGGACGGGGGCGGACGATCAATCGCGAAGCACTGGATGATTGATGAGCCGGACTGGACGACCTGCGCCCGGCCCACCAGGCCGTCCTGGACGCCCTCGGCCGGGCCCAGGCGGCCGGGCGCGGCATCAGCGGCGTCCTGCGCATCGGATTCTTCACGCCGGTCGCGGGACGGGTCGTGCCGGAGGTGATGACCGTCGTCCGCGCCGACCACCCCGGCCTGGACATCCAACTGAGCGAGCTCCGGATCGCCGACCCCTGCCGGCCGCTGCGCGAGGACGAGGTGGATCTGGCGCTGACCCGGTTCCCGGTCAACGAACCCGGCATCACCACCGGTCCCGTCGTCCTGTCCGAGCCACGCGTTCTCGCCGTGTCCGCCCGCCACCCGTACGCCCGGCGCGCCTCGGTCAGTCTCGAGGATTTGGCCCGTGATCACACCTTCCGCCCAGCCGGAGTCGGGCATCGACCGTCAGACTGCGGCCGGGCGTCTGACCGCACGCCGACTGCGGTCAGACGACGACCGGCCCTAGCCGTTCCGCTCAGCGCGACTGCCTCGGGGTGGTACCACAACTAGCCTTCAGATCATGGCCGAGTGATCGCTAAATGGTCCCAGGAGTGACCGACAACCGGTCCCATTTCTCACCGCCGAAACCAGTCGTGGCGCCGGACTGGACGGTAGCGCGGGCGTCGCCGTATCGGAGTGCTAGCTTCCCGCTGGAGGTTGGCCCTGCGGGCCATCAACGTCGTCCCAGTCCGTTTTGTCGACGACGACGCACGGGCCGACCTTGCCGGGGATCATCAGCGTCGTGAGCACCCACCAGGTCTTACCCGTCTTCGGCGGCTCCGCTGCGGAAACTTCCTCTTCGTTCCCGGCGAACTCCAGGACCAGCGTCTTGTCCTTGTCGAGCAGCTGGGGATCGATGTCCAGTCCGCCTTCCCGCATGTGAATGGCCCCTTCTGGCAGAAGAGAGCTCATTCCCCTGTTCTTTTCACACTGCTTGCCCGACTCGAGGTACGTGACGTCCGCTCTGACGCCCGCCGCCTGCAGGTCCCGCTCCAGTTGATCGGCGTCTTTGAACTCACGGATCTCGACCCCCACCGTGCCGTCCGCCTTCTTGCTTACCGCGTACGCCGGGCTCTCCGTACCGGTCACCAGCGGTACGGCGACGGCCGCCGCGGCGGCGAGGCCGGCCATCGCCGCTCCCACGAAAATACGGCGAACGGTCCGGCGACGGCGTTCGGCCCGCGCGGCGAATTCGACTTTCAGATCCATCAGCAACTGCTCCTCGAAACTCATGTGCCGTTTCCTTCCATGACGAAGGGCACTTCCTTGAGCGTTCGGCGCGCGCGGTGCAGCCGGACCATGGCGGTCCCTGACCGGATACCGAGGGAGCTCGCGGCTTCGGTAACGGTGAGCTGGTCGAGGACGACCAACTCCAGTACGGCGCGTTCCCCCTCAGGCAAGTCGGCCATGGCCTGGAAAGCCCGCCGAGCGGGCTGCTCCGCGTCGATCCGCTCCTCCAGCCGGGCGATGTCGTCGCCGTCCAGCGGCCGCCGCCTGCTTACTCGGTCGGTCAGCTGGGACTCCCTCAAGGCCCGGCGCCGCTCGGCCGAGAGCGTGTTGCGTGCTACGCCGTACAGCCACGCGACCTCGCTGCCCCGTCCCGGCCGGTAGGTGTGAGCGGACTCCATCACCGCAAGGAACACATCCGCCACCAGGTCCGCGACCGCATGGGGGTCATCGACTCGGCGGGCGAGGAATCGCGTGACTCCCTCGACGTGCCGCCGGTAGAAGGCTTCGAACGCCACGGAGTCTGTGGCGAACTCCGCCTGTTTACGACGCACCGGCCATGCTCCCTTCGTCGATCTACACACATACTTGGTATGAAGCGATCAAAGGCTTACAAGCCGACGTCAAACGGCGAGCCACCCGGCGGCTCTGTAGTCGCAAAGGGAGAGCTGTGCTCGGCTGTGTGGGGCCTGCTGCAGATGTGTCTCTTCACGTGAGTCGCAAAGCCATCTACAGTTTCGATTTGCAGGCGCCATGTGACTCTTTGCAATCGCAAGGTCTCTGCGGGTTGCGCACGGCGCCAGTAGGTGGAGGTGACGCGGCCGCACCGGCGTGCATAGGCTGGTGCTCCCCACGCCGTCGATCCTGAGGCGGATACATGGCCGAGATACCGGAGGACGCGATCCTCGTAGGGCTGCTCACGTGCGGCGCTTGCCTGGCCGATCTCGACGCCGCCATGGCCGATGGCATCACCTCCTACGTGTGTACGGCCGACGGTTGCGGGCTTACCCGGGTTGAGGCGGCCGAGTTGGAGCAGTTCGCCGTCAAGCAGCTGTTCGAGCATCTGCGATCACCGAACCTGACCGGCGAGATGGTGTTGGCCACGGCAGAGTTGCTGGACGAGTTCGACACCCCTGGAGACCTGGTGGGCGGACTCCGGGGCCGTCGGCCAAACGTGTGTTGATGGCGGCGCCCATCAAGCACTTCATCGTGATGGCGCCTGAGCATCCGGCCGCGTTGATGCTCCAGTGGCGGCACAACGGCTGAAGGGTGCGTCCGGGCCGCGACAGCAGCGGCTGGCTGGTCAGGTTCGTAACGCTCTCCGCCCTCGCGCCTACGCTGGGTCAGCGACCACTTCCCCCAGGAGTCGACGATGACCGAGCAGCCATAGCGGCGCCGTCTCTCCGTCGTCCCGCCTCACCCGGACACGACCGACGAACGACCGCAGCCGCCGCCGCGGATGGATGCCGCCGACAAGGTCGAGCACGTGAGAGCCGCGTACGCTGCCGGTGAGTCGTCCCATGTGGAGGCCGCCGGGATGCTCGCGGCTCTGGCCGGCAGGGAGGGCAACGAGGCCGAGTACGGCTGGCGCGCCGACATGATCTTCGAAGGCCTCCTCAGGTGCGGTGCGTGCGGCGCACACCTGCAGCAGGACCAGGCCGCCGGCGTCATCAGCTACACGTGCCCGGCCGACGGGTGCAGACAGGTCCGCATCGCAGCGCGCGTGCTCGCACCCGCCGTAGCCGAGCAGGTGCTGGAACGGCTGCGAACACCCGAACTGGCGCCCGGGCTGCTGCTGGCCATCGCGCAGAAGCGGGGCGCCGACATCGTGCCGCCCGGCACCGACACCGTGGAGAGCTGGTGGGGCAACGCTGACCCGGCGGCGCAGAAGGAACTGCTCGCCATGCTTGTGGATCACATCGCGGTCAAGCCGGTGCACGATTCCCGGATCGACGTGGCCAAGCGGCTGTCCCTGGCGTGGCGACACACCGGCTGACGTCGACGCCGCAGGCGGCAGGCGGCTATCACTGCCCTTCCTTTGTCTACGGCTTCAGTTCCCAAGCCCGCGGCGGCGGTGTTCGCTGCAGCGCAGGACAACTCCGCACCTCAGCGACCGGACAGCAACGTGGTGATGCGCCGCCACGGGCGACGGCCCGGACCGCGGTCTCGAACGTGGCCGCCGCCGCGGCGCCGGGCGGGCCGAAGACGTAGGTGATGGAGTCGCCGCCGCCCTGCCGGTACACGGGCGGCCCCGCCTGCTCGGCCAGCGCGGGCAGCACCTCGCAGATCAGGTGTAGGTCCTCGTCGTCGGGGTGACCGTGGGCCACGGTGATCGGGGCCAGGCCGCCGCCCTGCGTGGCGAGCGCAACGACGCTCGCGGGCGGCCAAGCCTGCGTCAGGCCGCCCGGGAGATCAACATTCGTCCGTGAACCGGCAGAGCTGTTCCACGAGCCCTCGTCTATGAAACACCGCTTGAGGGGTAGCTGCGCGTCTGCGTCGTTGGGACTCGGGGGTTTGAAGCTGATCAGCCTCGATCGGGCAGTGTGCCGCGGAAAAGGCGCTGGCCTCGGTCTGGCGGCCTTCCGAGCTGCTGACGTCCGGCCGTTGCGAGTGGACTGCCCGCCGGGCGGGTGGAATCAAGGAGCGGGTTCTCGCCGCTCCCGCAGTACCGCATAAGCCAGGCACGCCGCGATCACCAGTGCGGGCACGCCGAGCAGAATGGCGGCGCGCAAGCCATACTCACGACCGATCAGACCGCCGACCAGAGCGCCCAGAGGTGAGGCGGTCATCACCACGGTCGTCGAGGCGCTGGTGACGCGGCCGAGCAGGTCGCGGGGGGTGCTGCGCTGGCGTTGGGTGCGGGCGACGACGATCCAAACGCCGAAGGCGGCGCTCGTGGCCGCCAGACCGAGCGCGGCCAGGACCACTTCCGAAGCCAGGCCGAGCATGAGCTGGCCGGCGGCGGCCGCGAGGAGGCAGGTGGTGAGGGTCGGGGCCGGTCCGAGCAGGCGCACGATACGGGCAGCGAGGAATCCACCGATCAGGCCACCCACGGCACCGATGCCGACCAGGAGGCCATAGATCGCGGCGGGCAGTTCAAGTATCTGCTGAACGAAGAGGACCAGGACGACAAACCACATGCTGTCTACGAAGGCGAACGTGCCCGATAGTAGCGACAGCGTGAACATGCGGCGCGAGCGGACCAGCCAGCGCAGGCCCGCCATGGTTTCGCTCCAAATGCGACCCTTCGACTCCGAGGTTGGGGCGGGGGCGAAGACACTGGGAAGACTGAAGATCAAAGCTGCGGCCAGGGCCAGCGTGCCGCCGTTAATGGCGATGGGCAGGACCATGGCTACGCCGAACAGATAGCCCCCGACCGGCGGGCCGATCAGCTCGTTGCCCGCGACTTCCGCGTTGACCAGCCGACCATTCGCCCGCTCCAGGTCGGCGTCGTTCACAAGGGGAGGCAGCAGGGTGGCGGTGGCCGTGTCACGCAACGTCTCGCCCACGCCGCAGGCGAAGGCAACCGCGTAGATCCAGGCCACAGTGGCGGACCCGGTCAGCACGGCCACCGTCAACGCCGCCAGCAGGGCCGTGCGCCCGCAGTCGACCAGGACGACGAGGCGGCGCTGGTCGAACCGGTCGACCAGCGCTCCGGCGATCAGGCCTAGGAGCAGCCAGGGGAGTTGTCCTGCCACCGCGACCCCTGCCACGATGACCGGGTCGGTACTCATTGAGGCGGCAAGCAGCGGTAACGCGGCGCTCCTGATGCCGTCACCGAGGTTGGACAGCGCCGTCGCGGTCCAGAGTCGACTGTAGGCAGGCCCCAGGGACATGGCGGTCATATTTGCGATCATGACATGCCGCCCTGGGGGACTAACAGTGATCAGCCCGGCCAAGCGATCAGGGCCAGATCGCGTCAGTTGGAGTTGACAGGATCGCGCCGGTTGCGCGCCCGCGGCCCTTGTAGGGGTGGGCACCCGAGTGGCCATCGAGTACGGCCAGGACTCCGGAGCCGGCCTGCCTGCATTGTCGCCGCCCTACGAGAGATCGAAGGGGGCGGGAGGGTGGCCTTCCCAGATCCGGCAGGAGGCCTGTTCGGGGTAGGGCAGAGTCTGCGACTCGGCGTCCAGAACGCGGGTGAGCTGCTGGTCGGGCCGGTAGGCGGCCCATCCCGCATCGCCGGTGGTGATGAAGCGGATCCATGCCTCCTGGAGTTCGTGGGAGAGCGCGACGGCCTCGGGAGTGGGCTCCTCGCCGATGAGCTGGGCAGCGATGGGGCTGTCCAGCGTGCCGAACGCCAAGGGGACGTCGAGGCTGTGGCAGGCGCCCAGGGCGCCGCCGAGGGCCGGGGCGCTCCAGCGCAGTTCGAACAGGTATGAGGTGCCGCCGGCTGCGGCGTTCGCCTCGGCCAGCTTCTGTGACGGCATGCGGAACAGGGCGTCGGAGTACACCGTCTCCACCAGCTCCTCCGGGCCGGCCTGCGGAAACGCGGCACGGTACGCCTCCGCACCGTGCGGCTGCGGGGCGAGCAGTTCCAAAGCAGCACGGGCATCCTGCTCGGTGAAGGTGCCCTGCCGTCCGCTCATGACGCTGAACAGCCGGAACTCGTCCCGGGTGTGGCCGACGAGCAGCTCGGTCCCGCTCGCGCGCGCGCCGGTCAGCGCGGGCCAGGGCGTTTCGGGGAGGACCTCGCCGTCGATGACGGGGCACAGGGCGGTGCCGGTCTCCGTGAGGCGTCCCCAGCTCTCCCGGTGCGCGTGGAGGCCGGCGTTGAAGGAGGTGAGCTCGGCGGCCAGGTGCCATGGGTCGATGTCGCGCAGGGCCTCGGCGGTGGGGGCCGCCGCGCCGAGCCGGTCCGCGAACGCGGCGGTGACCTGCCGTGCCAGCGCGGGGGTGCTGTGCAGCCCCGGCACCGAATGGGCGATGGCCCGCCGGAACAGGCCGCGCGCGGACTTCATCGTCAGCAGGGCGGCGACCGAGCCCGCCCCGGCAGACACCCCGCCCACGGTGACCCGGCCGGGGTCGCCTCCGAAGGCGGCGATGTTGCGCTGCACCCACTCCAGCGCCGCGATCTGGTCGAGGAATCCGCGGTTGGGCGGCACGTCGTCGAGGAACGCGAAACCCTCCGCGCCCACGCGGCAGTTGATGGTCACCACGACGACTCCCGCCTCGGCCAGCGCTGCCGGGTCGAACATCGGGTCACTCGACGCCGCCGAGAGGTAGCCGCCCACGGGGATCCACACCAGCACCGGCAGTCCCGCCGCGCCGGGATCCGGAGTGCCGACGTTGAGCGTCAGCCAGTCGGTGCCCTGCGGGGGCACGTCGATCGGCAGGGACAGCGGCACCACGGGGCCGAACTCGACCGCCTGCCTCGTCCCCTCCCAGCGGTGCGGCGGCGCGGGCGCGGCGAAGCGGAGCGCTCCGACCGGGGGCTGGGCGTAGGGGATGCCGCGGAACACCGCGTGCCCCTGCCGCCGGCGCCCCTGCACCACGCCTTCCGTGGTCCGTACCTTTGGCTGTTCGGACATGACGGTTCCTTCCCTCGAGTGGACCCCAGAATTATGGGTCAGGTGTATTATGTCAACTGTATTGGAACAGTCCCGGGGTACGAGGGAGGGGCCGGCGATGCCGAAACAGGTGGATCACCGCGGACGTCGCGAAGCGATCGCCCGCGCGCTGTGGCGGGTGGTGGAGCAGCGCGGCGTCACGCAGCTGACGATGCGCGTGGTGGCGCAGGAGGCGGGCATCTCCCTCGGGCAACTTCAGCACTATTTCGCCTCCCGGGCCGCCATGCTCTCCTTTGCCATGGACTTCGCGTCAGAGCAGACCTCGCTGCGCGTCGGCCAGGGCCTCGAGAAGCTCGGTGACCGTCCGCACCCCCGTGACGTGCTGCGACTGACGCTCGCGGAAATGCTCCCCCTGCATGCCGACGCCCGCGCGACCAGCCGGATGAACGCCGCCTACGTCCTGGAGGCGCTGCACGACGAGGCCGTCCACGAGCAGGCGCGCCACGGCCTCGTCCAAGGACGGGCCCTCGTCGAGCAGTTGGTCCGCCAGGCGATCGCCGACGGGCACATCGACTCCCACCGCGACCCGGCGACCGAGACCAACCTGCTCCTCGCCCTCACCGGCTTCGCCCCCCTGATCGAACTGGACGTGATCAGGCCCCGGGACGCGCTTGCCGCGATCGACCTGTATCTGGACAGGCTGTTCGGCGGGACCGATCGGAGTGCGTGACCTGCGCCTGCGCGCAGGGACCTGCACCATCACCGCTTCCTCGAGCATCTCATCGACCGGCATCGCGTTGTAGGTGGCATCCTGCAGACGGGCCTTGGCGCGTTCGAGGGGGTCTGGGTGGCGGGCGGGCTCAACCGTCTTCTGGCTCGTCGGGGTATGACCCGAACTCGCGCATGTACTCGTAGAAGGCGTCGTCGTCCCAGGGCCGTTCGAGGAACTCGGGTTCGAAGACGTCGTCAGGGCTGTCGAGAGATTCGGAGTACTTCACGAGCATGATCATGAAGTTGCGGGCCTCGCGTAGGACCTGAGACTCATGGAGGGTGCCGAGCAGACGCGCCAGGAGGAGGAGCGGGGCGCCCGCCATCCGGTGACCCTCACCAGCCGCAACAGCCTGGCCTCCGCCCATCTCGCCGCCGGGGACTTCGCGCGGGCGATCGCCCTGCTCGAACGGACGGTGACCGACCGTCGCCGGGCGCTCGGCCGTGATCACCCGCACACGCTGGCGTCCCAGAACGACCTGGCCATGGCGTATTCCGGGGCTGGAGAGCTCTCCCGGGCGATCCAGCTGCTCAGGAGGGTCGTCGCGCGCAGCGAGCGCGTGAGCGGGGCTGATCATCCGGATGTGGTGATCGCGCGCGGGAACCTCGCGTACGCCTATTACGCTGCCGGGCGCGTCGCCGAGGCGATCCCGCTGCTGGAACGGTCGGTCGCCGACCACGAGCGGGTGTTCGGGCCCGACCACCCCAACACGCTGACGACGCACACGGTCCTCACCGACGCGGTTGAGGGAGCGGCCCGGCCTGGAGGCGCGCCCGCGGGGGACCCGTGAGAAATTCAGGGGTCCCCGCATGATGAGCGCGCTCCCACCGGTCGGCGAGCGCGGGGACGACCGTGCGCGTGAGGTTCTACGGTCGATCATTCGAACAGGCGCGCATCGGCCGCCTGGTCACCGGGGCACGCGAGGGCCGCGGCGGCCTGATCGACGACGCCCAGTGGCTCGACCGGCCTCGGGGAACATCGGTACAGCCGTTGGCGCTGAGAACGATCATGGTCAGGGTGTGAGTGCGCTGACTCGGTTCTCGTACTCGTGGCGGGCCTTGCGCTGAGCCGGGACCGCCGGGACGCCGTGGCCGCCGTCGAGCGGTTGGCATCGGGCGAGGAGCTGGCGGTGCACGGCGGGGATGGCGGTGACGCGCAGGGTGTAGCCCTGACCGCGCCGTACGGGCGCCCCCTGGTCGAGTGCGGCCCGCTCGATGTCGTCCAGGTCGGCGGCGCGGAGGAAGTCGGCGACCTTGCCCGGCATGTCGAGGGTGACCGGCAGCTCCGGGGCGGGAGCCTTCTCCTCAGCGGCGGTGTGATCGGGCAGGAGGTCGGCGACGGCGGTGCGGATGGCGCCGCGGCTGACGCCGTGGTCGCGGGCGAGGGCGGCGATGGAGCGGTCTGCCAGGTACGCGGCGCGCACGTCTTCGAGCTTGTCGGCCGAAACGGCGGGGCGGCGGCCGCCCTTGTTGCCCTTGGCCTCGGCGGCGCGCAGGCCGTCGTAGGTGAGCTCGCGCTGTAGGTCGCGTTGTAGTTCGCCGGCGGCGGCGAGGGTCTGCACCATGAACTTCACGGTGGACAGCAGCTCGCCGGTGCGCGGGTGGCGGGCGGTGAGGTCCATGGCGGAGAACGCGCCGTCGTGGATGCGCAGGGCGAGGCGGTCGCGGTGGAGGACGTCGAGCACGTCGAGGATGTGCCCGGTGCCGCGTACGAGGCGGAAGATCTCGGAGATGTGCACGGTGTCCCCGGGCCTGGCGTAGTCGAGGAGTGCGCGGAACTTCGGGCGCTGAAGGGGGTGGAGGCGGCTGGATGTGCCTGGGTCCTCCTCGAAGGTGACCGGATCCTCGATGCCGGCTTCGTCCAGGACGAGGTTCTGCCGGGCGGTCGACTGCTGATCCGTCGAGACCCGCTTGTAGACCAGGTTCGCCACCGAAGGACCCCTTCCGTACGGAGGATCGGACCCTATCTGTCGTCAAACCCTGTCAGCAATCACCATCGGATCTGATTGGATTCGCGGCGCCGTGAACCTCCCGGATTGCACGGGTTCATTGGACGCATTGCCTTCCTGTCGTCAAACGATCATTTGAGGACACCGAAGGCTTCGGCCCGTGTGCACTTGGCTAGGGCCGCGACCTCCAGGTGTAGGGCGCAATGGCCGCAGTTTCCACGTCGGTGTCGGGCCAGCAGCGGCGCAGCACCTCGGCCGTCGACCGGCACCAGGCGGCGAAGTGGGGGAAGACCCCGTAGGCGTCCGAGGTGCGCGCCCCCGCTTCCAGGCCCGCCACCAGCTGGATCCGGGAGTCGTCGCCGGGCTCGCGCGCTTCCCGCTTGCGCAGGTCGTTGGAGCGGATCGCCGTCCAGACCGCAGCCGCCGAGGCGAGGCCGAACCCGAACCGCCGGTCGTCCTCGGCTTCGGGGATGCCGCGCGCCAGGGCAGTGCGGAACGCGGCGATCTGGCGCTCCCCGCAGACCGCCATCCACAGTGAGCCGGGGACGGCGAACCCGGCCGCGGCAGTGAGCGCATGGCGGAAGCCCGCCCCCTCAAAGTCGATCAGCCGACCGTCGCCGTCCGGCATGGTGAGATAGTTGTTCGCCTCGGGGTCGCCGTTGGTGAAGGCCAGGAACGGCCCGGGCTCGGCGAGTTCGGCCCCAGCGGCCCGCAGGTCGCGCTCCGCGGCGTCCGGCATCGGGACGCCGAACTCCGCGGCCCGCTCGGGCGCGGTGCGCCACAGCCCGGTCCAGGCGTGCTCTCCGTCGTCGAGTTCCTGCGCCGGGGTGCCCAGCTCGGCGCGGCGCGTGGCGAAGTCCGCGGCGCGGCTGGCGGAGGCGGCGGCGATCTCGCCCTCGGCGGCGGCGAAATCGGTGAGCCGGTCGTCCAGCTCCGGGGTGAGGCCGTTGTGGCGCAGCAGCCGGGCAAGCTCGGTGCGTGGGCCGAGGTCCTCGATCACCAGCATCTGGGTGTCGGGCTCCGCCGCGAGCAGCCGCGGCCCCAGGTGGGCGAGGCCCAAGTCCTTGTCGAGCAGCTCCAGCGCGGCGCGCTCGCAGCGCATCAACTCCGCGGCGGAACGCAGGCCGTAGCCGCCGGGACGCAGGCGCTTGACGATGATAGGGGAGCCGTCGGCGAGGTGGGCGCGGAGCACCCAGGGGTGCCCGTCCAGCTCCTCCAAGCGGGCGACGGGGACGGCGAGCAGATCCTCGATCTCGGCGGCGACGACGGCATCCACAGGTGAAGGCATCGGCGGATTATCGCACGCTTGCGTCATATTCAAGATCACCCACGCTAACCTGCTGGGCCTTCGTGAGCGGAGGGCCGATCAGAACCTACTTTGGGGCTGGGGCCATGTTCGGGAGCGGAGGGCCTCATCCGGGTGACCGCCGTGAACCTCCAGAGCCGGTCGGTCACGTTCGATCTGACCTTGTGGAAGCGCGACACGTGGGCCGTGCCCGTGGTCCCCATCTAGCGATTGGCACCCCCCGAGGGTTCGATGGGACACGCCGCCGGCGCTGATCGAGTGACTCAACCTGTCCACCCGGGTCAGGATGTTGCCGCCGCGTCGAGGCCCTGAGCGGCTGGAGTGGCTGATCCTGGCCGCTCTGCCGCTGCAGGCGTTCCTGAGCGGTCTGGCTACCAAGATCGCTGATGACGGCTACCGAGGACTCCAGAAGGCCGTGCGTGCGGTCCTTGGTGGCCGCGGCTCCGTGCCTGACTCCGTCCCCGGCCGCCCAGTCGTGCTTCAGGACCCAGCCACTGGGCTGCAGATCGTTCTGGACACCGACCTTCCTGAAGAGGGTTATCAGCAACTCGTCACGCTCGATCTCACCCAGTTCGAGCTCGGGCCCGTCCGGTACGACCGCGTCCAGCGTCGTTGGCGTTCCGACCTCGACGAAGCTCGACCGCGCTGAAGGCAAAGGCAGGGGAGAGTTCGAACGCCTTCTATGGCCGATCCGCTGATGGAACGGGGCGGCGCGTCGACGGCACCGCCGCCTGCGCGGAGCGTGTCTGGCCGTGGCCGGACACGCTTGCGCCTGTGGCCGAACATAGCCGCCTGTGAGTCGATGGCGGGCTTGCCTCTTCGCCTACAGGGTGCGCACACTGAGCGGTGACCCCTTCCCGAAAAGAGGCGAGATCAGCAGTGAAAGCATGGATCCTGCTCGTCGGCGGTGTGCTGTTCGCCCTGCCGGGAGCGGTGTGGACGCTGCAAGGGCTGGGCGTTCTGGGCGGCAGCGTGATGAGCGGCGTCACCGCGTGGGCGGTCATCGGCCCGGTGGTGGTCATCGTCGCCCTGGTTGTCGCCGTCATTGGGGTACGAGGCTTGGCCAAGCGGCAGCCTCGCGACTGATCTACACCACGTTAAAAGAGGCTCGTCCCCCAGCGACACCGGCATAGCCGACGCTCACGGGTCATCCATCGGTGTCGACAGCGGCTTGGCTTCGTCGGCGCGCGACGCCAATCCCCTTGAATTGATGGCTGGCAGGCGCGCGGAGCCCCCGGACGGCTACGGCCGGGTCGGGGCTCGCAGACCACAGACCTCTCGCCGCATGGACGGGCCCCACGACCTCATCCCATGCCGGGTAGGTCACAGCCCAAGTACGGCTGGAAGGGGCAGCCGGTTGACATAAAAGCACTTAGCGAGCAACGCGACCTGCGGAAACGCTCGATCCAGCGTTATCGCGCCGCAGGGCGCCTGACTCATCCCCGAACGCCCGGACCGAAACCGGCCCCCTACGAGTGACACCATCGCGCACGGTGACCCTCGGCGACGCCGCTCGTTGGGGCCGTGTGGCGCGATCCTTACCGGCAGGCCTTGATGCTGAAGTTGTTCATCGAGGCGGGCATATGACGTTCGGCAGTTCTGGTGGCAGGCCGCGGCGCTCGTCTTCGCTGAGGTCGCGTCCGAGAACGTCGCACAGGTGACGCTGCCAGAGTGCGGGGTCGAGCCGGAACAGGTCAATGAGCCCACGGACTGGTGTGCTCCTCAGTAGGGCTTTCCCATCGCGGGTCGTTGCCAGGAAGATCTGCTTGTCCGCGAAGTCGTAGGACTCGATGTCGATACGACCGGCGTCCGCCACGCTTATGAAACGCACGGAGTTCCCGTTGGCGAGGAAGAATTGGGGATCTCCCCAGCCCCCGATCTGCGATTCGTTCACCGTCACCGGTCCGAGCGGGCCCAGCACCTTTTCCGGTCGACGGCGGTCTTGCACCGACCACAGCTCGACCATGGAACCTCTGGTCGCGACGATGGCGAAGCGACCACTACGGCTGACTCTGCCGGTGAGCAGGTCGGGGCCCAGTTGGACCCGCAGGTCCGGGTTCTCCGTGGCCGTCTGGAGATTCACAGCGCGCAGAGTATGGTCGGCCAGGCTCACGATCTGCACGTACCCTGGCTCGGGGTACGGCAGTGGGGTGAAGTAGGCGGGGTCGACCCCGTCAATGCGGAGATCGCGTATGTCAAGGGGGTTCGACAGGCGCCGCGGCCATCCTGTCGTTGCCCCACTCTGCGGCGAAGGTGACCTGCGTGAGTTCGCCGCCGTGCAGCAGGTGTGCCGGGCCCAGGATGATGTCGTGTGCGGTGGGGTGCACCTCGTGCCAGAACACCGAGAGCGAGCCGGACAGGTCCTCCAGCACGTAGGCGATGCGCCGCCCGTCCCGGCTGACCAGGGGAGAGAACGCATTGCCGAGGAGGTTGAGATGCTGACGCAGCACCTTCCCCCCGGCCTGGCGGGCGAACAGCGTCGCGCGACCGAATTTGGATGTCGCCAACGTCACCGAGCCGTCTGAGCTCATTGCGACATCCTCTATGGGCCCCTGGACACCGCTCAGCACCCATGCGGCGTCTTTGAACTGGTCGTATCGGCGCAACAGCGCGCTGCGGGCTTCCTGCGTCGGCGCGGTCTTGTAGGCCGCGACAGCGGCCAGGGCGGCCAGCCCTGGGTCGTTCTTGGCCATTTCTTCCGTGAGGCTGGCCAGCGCGCGTGAGCGCCCCTCCGCCGCCCGCTCCGCGCTGACCCGCATCTGGGCGATCACCGTCATCGCCGTGCCAGTGACGGTGATGAGCAGGACGGCCAGCACCGCGCTCAGCACCGTGCGGTTGCGGGCGCGCCGGCGGGCTGCCTCCCGCTCGGCCAGGTCTTGCCGGATGCTGGCGTCGAGGAAGTCACGGGCGTCGTTCCCGAGCCTGTCACCGTCGTCTCCGCTGGCGTCCTGCGCACTTGCCAACCGCAGACCCCGATACAGGTAGGCCGCATCGCGACCCTTGCCAGCCCACGCGCGGGCGTCCCGGTCGAGCTGCTCCCGTACCAGCAGCGCATCCCGGTCTTCCTCGATCCAGTCGCGCAACTGCTTCCAGGCCCGGATCAGCGCCTCGTGGGTGAACTCGGCCGTGCTGCCGGCGCTGTCCGCGCAGACACCGTCCCCGGTCCAGTTCACGGTCACCAGCCGGTGCTCAACGAACCGATCGAGGACCTGGCGGGCCACGCCATGTCCGGCACCGTCCTCGGGCCCGAGCAACTCGGCCAGCGGCACCTTGCGGCGCGAGGGCTCGCTGCCCTCGCCGAGATGGACCAGCCGCGTCAGCAACCTCCGGGCCCGGTCGCGGTTGGCCAGGCCCACCTTCTCCAGCGCGGTGTCGGCGGTGCGGGCCAACGACGTGCTGACCCCACCGGTCGCCTGATAGCCCGCCAGGGTGAGCTTGCGCCCCTCCCGGCGCCCCCATGTCGCGCGCAGGGTGTGCGACAACAACGGCAGGACGCCACTGGGATCACTGGAGAGTGCGGGGAGAACCGTGCCGCCGGTAGAGGGCAACTCCCAGGTCCTCCACACAATCCGCTCCGCCAGCCCGCCCTCCAGCGTGAGCTCCACGCGTTCGGCGGGCTTCTCGATGACCTCACGCAGCTGCGCCGTGCTCATCGGCCCGACCACGACCGGACGGGCCAGGGCCGGCGCCCAGCTCCGGAAAGGCGGCGCAGTGACCGAAGAAATCAGCGCGCATCCCGACCACCACCACCGCCGCGGATGCCCCTTGCGCGGGGGCGCAGGCGGCGTGCAGCGCCTGGATGAAAACCCGGCGGTCGTCCGCGTCGGCACGGGTGGTGAAGAGCTCCTCGAACTGGTCGACAATCAGGAGTCTGCACTGGGCCCGCGTCAGCAGATCGTGCAGCAGAGCGGGCTTGTCGGCCAGGCGATCCCGGACGTCGTCCGGAGCCTCCTGGCCGCAGAACCGCTCGGCGAGGACCCGGACGGGGTCGCCACCCTGGGATTGGGCGCAGGTGCCGCTCGGTGTGAGGATCACGTGACCCTCCGGCCAGGCCTTGTCGGCGGCGGGGATGAGACCCGCCCGCAGCAGCGATGACTTGCCCGCTCCCGAGGGCCCGGTCACCAGCAGCGGCCCGTCCCGCCCGATCTGCGCCGACACCCGATCCCACAGCACGCGGGTCAGATCCCGGCGCCCGAAGAAGTACTGCACATGTTCGGGCTCGAAAGCTTCCAGCCCTCGATACGGACACCCGTCGTCAGCCCGGCCGGCGCGGGCATGGGCCTGCTTCCAGGCACCCAAGTCGGCTTCGGTGACCCCGACAACGCCCAAGACCTTGCGCAGGGTCGTCCACCGCGGGAAGCTCCTGCCGCTGACCATGTCGTGCACGGTCGCCACGCCGGAGCCCGCCGCGGTGGCCACATCCAGGTAGCTGCCTTCGAACTCCTCGAACAGCTGGCGCAGCGCCGCGTGCAGGTCCGCACGAGTGTCGATCCTGGCCGGGTCGGCCATCAACCCTCCCGATGGAGGCGTCTTCCGGTTCGGCTATTCGGTTTCGTTCGGGATCGTAGAGCTGTCCGTCATCTGCTATCTGTCGGTTTCTGCGAATGTGCGATACCGGATGCGTCTGAATACGGCCGGGCCTGACCGTGGACGTCATGACCACCACGATTCTCACCACGATCGGCGCGACCGTTCTGCTCCTGCAGACCGCCGCCCGCATCCCGCCCGCCCTCACCGATCTCCTCCGCGCCCTCATCCCCGTACGCCAAGCGCTACGCGAACTCCTGCACCGGCCGCAATCGTCCCAGCAGCCCCCACCCCCACCAGAGCACTAACACCCACCTCCGTGTCCACCAGCAACCACGCCTGTTCCTCCGGCGCGTTGACCTGGGTAGACAGGGTCAGACACAGGCACTCACACGCGCACGCGCGAAGACCTGGCTGGAAAGTCCAGAAACGGGCTCGCTCACGGCCCGGTCCGGGTGGGCGCCGACATCGACGCCGGCACCCCTCGTATCGCGCTCCGCCCACGGCCGCCGGGCAACGCCGCGGACGCTATCCCGCCGATACCCCGGCTCGGCGGCACGAGCAAACGCACGAGAGACCCCCGAGCCCACAGCGACATAGACCGAGCAGATCACCCCAAAGGTACTGAAGCGGAAACAGCAAGCATCGACCGGTGTGAGGATATTGTGCTCTCGACCGTTCCGGGGGCTCCGGAATCGCGTGACGTTGCAGAGGCATGGCCTGGGCAGTACCCGTTGGCGACAATCAGCCGTCCACGGGCGGCGGTGTAGGCAGCGGGGTGCGTGGCGGGGACCACGCCTTGGCACGTCGGGCAGATGTCCGGCTGGTCGGCTGTCATGAACGCCCCTTCAAGGACGTGGAGCGAACGGTGAGAGACACGCTCTGGGTCCACGGCTTCTGTCCCGAGAAACGATAGCCGGATGTCTCGCCGGACAACGCGCCGGGTTGTCAACGGGGACACCGTGGACAACTAGGAAATCTACTTTGTAAAGGGCGCCGGATTGAGACAAGATCTCATTCAGAAAATCACAATGGCACGGGCTTCGCCCGTACATCATCCAAAATCAGGGACCCATCGGGGCCGTTGGAAGGCGGTACCGAGGAGTTGCCGGAGTTGCGCTTCTGCCGGCGTTCCAGCTCCGCCACCCGCACGCTCAGCTCACTGCCGGCAACCGGGTCCTCGACGAACGGCTCAAGGCCGCTCGCTTCAACGTCCGTTTCCAAGAGCGGCGAATCGCCTACCATGAAGCCCGCCTTCTCGACCACGGATCGGGGACGTGGTAGCTGTCGCCACTGCATCACGGCCTGCGGCAGCCGAGGGGCGGAATCGGGTTGCAGTGGCGGCCGCCGGGCCGGGAGAGTGCCACGATGATGGAGATTCTTCTCTTGCCCGGCGGTGGGCGGCTGGTGTGAGAATCCCACCTGCACCGACACCGGATACCGGCACGATGTCACCGATGCCGGCGGCCCGCTGCTGGAGGTCCATCACGCCGACGGGGACCCTGCCGCCGCGTTCGCCTGCGGAGCCCGTGACCATCCGTCCACCATGCTGGCCCTGTGCCGCAATTGCCATGGCCTGGTCACCCACGGCCGCAACCGCGCCGCGCTTAACCTGGTCTTCGCCGCAGCGGCGAAGGAAGCACATCAGCGACTCTGGGCGCATGCAGCGCGCTCAGGAGCGTCGGGTTGATCTCAACGACAATCGGGGCGCCCCGGTCAGGCCCATGGGAGTGCGGGCTGGGGAGCCGGTGGGCGAGACGGGTAATCGTGCTGTCCCGACGGCTTTGAACGAGGAAGCGGAGCGGCTGGCAGCGACGACGGCCCCGCAATCGCGGTGCGGGGAGTCCCAGGGGAAGTACACGCCGATCTGGTGGTTGACGTGCTGGTCCTTCATCCGGGCGAGGTGTGGCGGGTGACTGGACCGCCCACGGCAAAGCCGCCGGCCATCAGGTGGGCGCCGCCGCTCCGCTCGGCGGTGGATCACGCGAGGTGTGGGAGGCCGGTGACCCCTGCACACCGTAATGCTGGAGCACATCCTCGACCGCGGCCCCGATGGGGCACGCGAGGCCATGCGACGCCGCCTCGGCCTGACCGAGGAGTTCTACCCGCCAGCCAACCTCGCGGAGGTCATCGAACACGGCCTCGCCTCGCCCGAGAGGCCCTCCGCTGACGACCTGAGGGCGGACCTGCGCACGCCCTCATGACGCCGCACTGCCCCGCTCGCACCCTTGCGTCACTGATGCCGGCACCAACGTGGGGGCGGGTCAGCCGGCGGCGCGGGAGGTGTCCTCCCACTCGGCCCAGGTCTGCAGCCGCTGGGCGTACACGGCCTTGGCGATGTCGAAGGCCGGGCCCGACAGCAGCAGGCGCAGCGGCGGCTCGGCGGCGACGGCGGCGGCGCGGGTGTGGCCCGGTCCGGGTGATGGGCGTGCCGGACCGGCGCCGGGCGGGCCAGCCCGTATGGGCCGGGCCCACGATGCCCGCGGGTCGCCGGCGGCCACGACCCAGTACGCGCCGTCCTCGGAGTCGGGCTTGACGACCCGCACGGCGGCCAGCTCGGCGTCGCTGTACCAGCGGGCGCGCTGGGACGGGTCGGCGTCGGCTTGCAGTCGGGCGGTCGCCGCGGCGGCCTGGGCGACGGTGAGCTGCGCGCGTACGTCGCTGAGCTGATCCTTGGCGGCGGCGAGGTCCTCGCGCAGGCGGTCGGCATCGCTCACATGCTGCTGGCGGGCCCGGTCCAGCTCGGCGCGGGCCTGGCGCAGGCGTCGGCGGCGGCTTCGGCGGTGGTCTTGGCCTGCTCTGCGGGCCGTGGTCTGGGCGCGGTACTGATGGGACAGCGCAGCGCGAACTCCACACTCATGATCGTCTTGTCTGCCGAGGGAATGGATCGAGAACGGGTGACGGTCGAGCAGTTCCACGCCGCGCGTGCCAAGGAAGATCACGCCGGTCCGGCGAGCAGCCCGGCGAGGGTCGTCAGGGGGTTCAGCCCACATAAGGTCAAAACCCACATTCGGTGGATCATGAAGGGGTGTTGGAGTGCTCTTCCTCGCACCACGCGGGGCACTGTTTCATCTGATCGGGCCTCATTCCGGATGGATCGTCACTGCGTTCCAGCGTGCTGGCATGCCGTCGCCATGGCACTCCACCGCGGTCGCTGACCTGCCGCAATCAGCATGCCGCCATAAGGGGCGAGCTCTATGATCAGGTTCGTCCTGATCGTTGAGATTCGGGGAAGATGTCAATCTCATGCGCCGCGACATGGTCCTTCCGGGTGGCGTCGCCCTTGGCGTCGGCGCGTTCGCCCTCTTCTACCGGGGCCCGGGACAACCGTTCGTCCGCGGTTACGTGAGCGACGTCGGCGCCACCATGCTGGTCTAGGCGTTCTTGGGGCTGCTGTGGCGCACCACCGCCGCACGCCGCGCCCTGGCCACGGCCGCGATCGTCGCCGCCGTCGAGTTCTACCAAATAGTCGGAATGACCCCGCCGGGGATCGGCGGTGTCCTGGTCGGTGCGTTCCCCGACCCATGGGACCTGGTCGCCTATGCCATCGGTGTGGTCGCGGCCCTGGCCTGGGAACGCCGATCGGTCCGATCCGGTGATCAGACCGGCTGGCTCTCGGACACCACCCCACCGGCCCGCTGACGGTACGAATGCCCCCACAGCGGCGAGGTCATCGGGTTCGTCCTGCGCGGTGGCCAGCCGTTGCAAAGCAGGACGAGGTCTGGCCCATAGCGGCAGCGCTGGAACGTCATGGGCTCGATCTGGTGGCAAGGACATGGTCGAGGACCGCCCCGATGAGCTGGCTGGAGCGGGATTTGCGCACTAATCCGGGGTTGGCGTGGCCCACGGGGCGGGCCGGTGGCGTACGTGCGCACCGTGAAGGCCGGCCGGGCCGAGCCACGTCGTGAGGGCGGTCCGGAGCGCGTCGAAGTCCGGCCGCTCGCCGGCGCGGGTGACCCAGGCGACATGTCCGTCGGGACGGATGAGTACGGCGTCCGCGCCCAGATCGGAGCCCTCGGCAAGACGGGCGCGAACGAGATCGACTCGGTCCGCCCAGCCGGTCACGACGCTGTCGAGCGGTGGGAGACCGCCAAGATCCAGCAGAACCGCATGGGCGCGGTGCAGGAGTTCGTAGACGCGGCCGCGGTCGAGATCGAGATCCGGGATCCGGCGGCCGAGAAGGTCGTCCGTCCCCTCCATCGGATACCTGACGTCGGCCGCCGTGATCATGCCGGCCAGGCGCAGCCGTACCTCGTCGATGCCGATGAGGTCGCCCAGCACCTCGCGCAGAGCTGAGGTGTGGTCGTCCACCCGCCACAGCGCGGTCTGGGCGCGGGTGTTGTGCAAGACGCGGGCGGCGACCGGGTGGCGTTCGGCGTGGTAGGTGTCCAGCAGCAGGTCAGGGGCCTGGCCGCGGACGACGGCGGCGAGCTTCCAGCCGAGGTTGACCGCGTCCTGCACGCCGGTGTTCAGGCCCTGACCGCCCGCCGGGAAGTGGACGTGCGCCGCGTCGCCGGCCAGGAGAACCCGGCCTGCGCGGTAACGGTCGGCCTGGCGGGCCGCGTCGCCGTGCCGGGAGAGCCAGCGCGGCGAGTGCATCCCGTAGTCCGTCCCGGCGATCTTGAGCATGGCCTTGCGGAGGGTCTCCAGGGTCATCGGTTCGTCCCGGCCGGCGACGTGATCGAACTCGTTGGTCAGCACCCGGTACCAGTCCGGGCCGTACGACAGCACCGAGAACCTGCCGTGCTCGCGCCGCTCCTGGAAGATGTCGGCCACGGGCGGCTCAGCGAGCTCGACGTCGCCGAGCATCGCGGTCATCGTGGCCGGGGTGCCGGGGAAGGCGACGCCGGCGAGCCGGCGCACGACGCTACGGCCGCCATCGCAGCCGACGAGGTAGTCCGCCCGGACGCGCGACCCGTCCGCGAGCTCCGCCGTGACACCCGTTTCGTCCTGGGTGAACCCCGTCACCTCGGCGCCGCGGCGCAGCCGTGCCCCCAACTGCGCCGCGCGCTCCTCCAGCAGCCGTTCCACCTCGGCCTGCAAGATGAGCAGAGCGTACGGATATCGCGTCGCCATATCGGATAGGTCGAGACCGAGTCCGGAGAAGTGCACGTCCTGCCGCGGCCGTCCGCGCTCGAGGAACCCGTCGAGCAGACCCCGCTGATCGAGCACCTCCATCGTGCGGATGTGCATTCCTCCGGCCCGCGATTCCACCGTTCGAGGCTCCGGGAGCCGCTCGAGGACGAGCACATCGATGCCGGCGAGCCCCAGCTCGCACGCGAGCATCAGCCCGGTCGGCCCCGCCCCGGCGATCACTACCTGTGTATCGGTCATGGTCAACTCCTTGGTCGTCCTTCAGTCGAATTGGTCAACACACGCAAAGAGGCGGAGACGCGTTCATCGACCGCCACAGGACGTGTCACCTGCGGCGGCGCATCTGCAGCGGCAACTTCGCTTGCGCCAGACATGCGCGATCGCGACCTACTGCGCTGTGGCTTGCCGACTCCTACCGGCTGATCTGACGCGGAACCGTCAGGGCGAGGAGTTTGTCCGGGTTGCGGATGACGTAGAAGTTGGTGATCTTCCTGTCGCCGACCTCGAACAGGCAGACGCCTACCAGGTGATCGCCGTCGTAGGCGGCCATCGCGGGCGCGTTGTTGCAGTTGACCATCTCGATCCGTGAGTCCGGCAACCGCCCCACGCGGAACAGTTCCGTGACAAGCACGGCCACTTTCTCCGCTCCCACCACCGGCTGGCGCGCCGCGGTGACCTTGCCGCCGCTGTCGGCGGTCCACGTGGCGTCCGGCGCGAGCAGCGAGAGCAGCCCCTCCATGTCACCGGTCGCCGCCGCGGACATGAACTGCTCGGTGATCTGCGTGGTCGTCCCAGCGTCGACGGGGTCGAAACGTCTACGCCGCGCCTGTACGTGCCCGCGGGCTCGGTGCGCCATCTGGTGCACTGTCGCTACGGACTTGCCCACCGCTGCGGCGATCTCGTCGTAGTCGAACCCGAACACCTCGCGTAGCACGAACACCGCGCGTTCATTGGGGGTGAGCGTTTCGAGCAGTACGAGCATCGCCATCGACACCGACTCGGCGAGCACCACATCGGCCGACGCGTCGTTCTCCTCCAGCAGCAGCGGCTCGGGCAGCCAGGAGCCGATGTACTCCTCGCGACGGCGCGTGCTCGCCCGCAAGGCGTTGAGCGCCTGCCGGGTCACCAGCCGCGCCAGATACGACTTGGTGTCCCGCACCGCCGCGAGATCTACCTTGGCCCACCGCAGATAGCTGTCCTGCAGCACGTCGTCGGATTCGGTCGCCGAGCCGAGGATCTCGTACACGATCGTGAACAGCAGCGGCCGCAACACGGTGAACCGCTCGGCGTGCTCGTCGGCGCTCACGGGGAGGTGACCGCCCGCGCAGCGGAGGCCGACTGGTCGGGGCGCGGGCCACCCTTGGGCCAGCCCATGGAACCGGGCTTGCGTGCCTCGCCGCGGATCCTCTTCGACACCACGAACTTGCAGGTCACTTCCTTGATCATTGCGCCCATGCGGCCGGGTATGTAGACGTTCACGGCGGTGTCGTCCTTACCGGCGATCTGTCTGATGCCGGCGTGCCGGCCCAGGCTGACGCACGCGCCCGTGAAGGCCAGATTGATCATCGCCGGTTCGGTCCCCGCGATGCGGCTCAGCACGGTGTCGGCGGCCTGCGCTCCGAGCGGCCCGGCGGCGTAGCCGCTCATCCGCAGCGGCTGGCCCGACGGTGCGGCTGCGTCCCCGGCCGCGACGATGCGGTCGTCGTCGATGCTGGTCAGCGTCTCGTCGGTGAGCAGCCGGCCGAGCGCGTCGGTGCGCAGCCCGCTCGCAGCCGCCAGCTCCGGCAGTCCGAAACCGGCCGTCCAGATGGTCAGTGCGCTCGGACGTACCACACTGTCGGCAGAACCGTCGGCCAGGACGACCGCGTCCGGCCGAACCTCGGTCACCGCGCCGCCCTCGAGCACGGCGACATCATGGCGGGTCAGCCATTTGGCGACGTATCGTCGCCCCCCTGCGCTCAGGTAGGGCGCCAGGGTTCGGCCACACACCAGCGTGACCTTGCGCCCTTGTTCGGCCAGTTCGGCGGCCGTCTCGACGCCGGTCAATCCGCCGCCGACCACAGTGACCGGAGCATCGAGGGGCAACTCCTCCAGCCTGGCGCGCAGCCGCTGCGCGGACTCCAATTCCGCGATGGGCCAAGCGAATTCGGCCGCGCCTGGCACCGAGGGGACCGCGCCGGTGCTGCCGACGGCGTAGATGATGTAGTCGTAGTCCAGCGCGCGGCCCGACGCCAGCCGCACGGTGCGGGCCGCGGTGTCAATGCGCGTTGCGCTGTCGACGACCAGTTGGATGCCCTCGCCGAGCAGCGTGCCGTAGTCGATCGTGGCGTCGCCGGTACGGGCCACGAACTGGTGCAGCCGGATGCGTTCGACGAACTCCGGGCGGGGATTGACCAGAGTGATGTCAACGTTGTCGCGCATCCGCAGACGGTTGGCCGCCAGCGTTCCGGCGTAGCCGCCACCGATGACCACGACCTTGTGGGATGTGTTGTGTTCGGTCATGCCCTCAAGACACCGGGGATCGCAGCTACATGACAGGACGCGACGTGACATGCGTCACTCCACTCAGGAGCGCGGAACACATGCTCGCGGCAGAGCCTTCGGCCCATCCCAACTGTGACACAGAACTCCCGTTCGTCTACGTCACAGCTGGAAAGGGCGCAGCATGGGCACGCGCGAGGACAACACCAAGGCAGTCACGGCCGGCCGCGAAGCAGGCCGCCGCGGCGACCCGCCAACCGTCTGCCCCTACCCGGGAACGTCGACCCTGCGCACCGCGTGGATCCGGGGATACGCCGAACAGCGCCCCCTGCCCAGGCAGGCCGACCGCGACGAGTAGCACGCCCACCGACACCGGCGCCGCACCGCGCCACTGCCACAGACCGAAGGGCCCGCCACCGGCGGGCCCTTTCGCATGCCCGCGACGGCCGGGCTTCTCGATGGTGATCGGGCCCGTTGATGGCATGGGCCTGGGGAGGAACTCCGACGTGCGTACCGACTGGGAACAGGATGAGCTGATCAGCAGGTGGACCCTGGTCCTGGCACCCCGCCGCCGTACCCACTGATCAACCGAGTGGCGGCTCGCCGGAGCTATGGGAGTTCCGGGCCTGCTCGGCCGATTCCCGGCTCACCCAAACTCCCAAAATATTCCTTGACACGAATATTCGTTATGGCGAATACTTCTGCCTATGGAGACAGCGGACGCACTTCTCATCGCACTGGCCGACCCGGCCCGCTGGCGGCTCGTGACCCTGCTGGCCGAGCGGCCCCGCTCGGTCGGCGTCCTCGCCCAGCTCGCCGAGGCGCGCCAGCCGCAGACGACCAAGCACCTGCAGACCCTCGAGCGCGCCGGCGTCGTCACCTCCCAGCGCACCGGCCAGCGCCGCGTCTACGCGCTCCGCTCCGCTCCGCTGCGCCACCTGGCAGCGGCGCTCAGCCGGCTCGCCGACACCGCAGAGCAGGCCGGCGGCCCGCGCGAGACCTACGACCGGTACGGGCTCAGCCTCCAGGCGGAGCGACTCGCCGCGGAGGAGCCGGGGTGGGCCGACGGCCGCTCGTTCAGGTTCCTCCGGTCGCTGACGCAGCGCCCCGAGCTGATCTGGCGCCACCTCACCGAAACGCCCCTGCTCGCCCGCTGGTGGACGCCCGACGACCTGCGCGTCTCCGAACTCGTCTTCGAGGCGCGCCCGGGTGGACGGATCGTCCTGGAATACCGCGACGCCGAGGACGCCGACGGCTCCGACCTGGTCGCCGGGCGCGCGCAGGGAGTCGTCGACGATGTACGCCCCGGCGAGCGCCTCGCCTACCGCTCCTCCCCGATGCTTCCCAGCGGCGACATCGCCTTCACCACCCACGTCGCCTTCGACCTACGGCCCACCGGCACCGGCACCGACCTCGACGTTCAAGTTCAGATCACCGACAGCACCGTCGACTCCGCGGACTTCATCGCGGGCATCGAGATCGGCTACGGCCAGACCCTCGACAAGCTTGCGGCGGCCCTCACCACGTACAACACCGACACGCACAACACCAATACAAGGAGCACGAAATGACGAACACGACCGGCCGCAGGGTGACCGCGAACCTGAGCCTCACCCTCGACGGACGCTACAACGGTCCCGGCGGGCCCGGCGATTTCGCCGCGTTCGCCCCGTATGTAACCAGCGACGTCGCCCGCAACCACATGACCCGCATGTGGGAGCACGCGACGACGGCACTGCTCGGCCGGATCAACGCCGAGGGATTCCTGGGTTACTGGCCGTCGGTCGCCGAAGACGACAACGCCGATCCGCGCGACCGCGGATACGCCAAGTGGCTGGTCGACACGGAAAAGGTAGTCTTGTCGACCACCCTGACCGACGCACCGTGGGAACGCGCCCGCGTGGTGAACGCCCCCGCCGCAGACGTCGTCACCGAGCTCAAGACCAGCGGTGAAGGCGACATCCTCGTCAACAGCAGCGCCAGCATCATCAAGCCACTCCTGTCGGCAGACCTGCTCGATCGGCTCTACCTCATGATCTTCCCCGAGATCGCCGGAGGCGGCCAACGACTGTTCGACGACGGCCTGCCGGCTACGAAATGGACGCTCACCCGCCAGGAGACCGGCGAGCTGGGCGAACTCGCCATGGTCTACGACCGATTCCGCTGAGCCAGCACGTCAGCGCAGCCCGTAAACAGGCTGTGGGAACGGTCAACTCTCCGCCGAGCCAACGTTCGCGGCCACCTTGGCGACCACTTTCTCGACCGCCTTCAGCGCGGCGGCCAAGCGCTCACGATCGCCCGGTTCCAGGGCGGCCTCGCCGAGCTGGTGTGCCAGCAACTCCAGATGTGTGGCGAAGCGCCTGCAGGCGTCAGCGGCAACGTCGACCGGGTCGTGGGTGGGTGGTCCCGGGGGCTCAGTGGTCTTGGCCGAAAATCCAACGAACCCGCCGCTGACCTGCGTTAACACCGGCTCTTAGGTGGGTTGATCGGCACGCTGGACGCCTGCTTGGAGAGGGTTCTCAACCCCGATCCATCCGCTGGTGGAGCGTTCAGGCCCTGGAACTATCGGGAGCGGCCCCGAGCACAGGACCGTCGGGCAGCAACAGCGGAGAATCCAACGAACCCACCCGTGACCAGCGGAGCCTTCGGGATTCGCGGATCGGTCAGCTCCCGGTCATCGGTGTTTGCGTCGGGCGGCGGCGGGGTCGCGGGAGGCGATGTGGTCGGCCACGGCGTCGACGCCTGGCCGGGCGTACCGCTCCAAGGAGCGCACCGAAGCATGCCGGGAACGGGCGAGCAGGGTCGGGGTGTTCGTGCCGTCCTCAGCCTCATGCGTCAGCGCCGAGTGGCAGAGCTGGTGGAGGGTCCATCCGCCGAGCAGTTCGAGTTCGTCGGGGCCGGTGACGCCGGGGTTGGCCAGAGCGCGGGTGTGGAACTCGAACAGCTCGGCGGCGCGCCGGTAGGACAGGCGGGCCCGGCCGGTGGTCCGGCATTTGTCCCTGGTGGCGGTGCGGGCGGGGGCTTTGCGGGTGGTGAGGAACATCGGCCCGGTGTTGCGGCCCTTGGTGAGGCGGGGCAGGAGTTGGGCGGTGCCGGACTGCCAGTGCACCCAGTCGGTCGCGCCGCCCTTGGAGACGACCTTGCCGCGTTTGTCGTCGGGCAGCAGGTCGTCGACGTCGAGGGTCAGAATCTCCTCCGCCCGTGCGCACGTCTCGTACAGCATCCGCCACAGCGCCTGCTCCCGCAGCGCGACCTTCAACGCGAACAGGTCGGCGATCTGGTCGCGGGATAGGGCCTTGGTGCGGTCGGGCGGCGCGGGCCGGCGTGCGATGCCGGCGATGGGGCTGGCCGTCAGCCAGCCGCGGCCGCGCCACCAGGCGACGGCGGCCTTCAGCACCGACAGCTCGCGGTTGACCGTGTTCGGGTCGACCAGGCGTGCCCGCTCGACGAAAGCGGCGGTGATCGCCTCGACCGCGCCGGGCGCGTTCAGGTCGGCGAATGCAACGACCGGCGGCACGGCGCGGCGGCGGTTGACGCCGAGCGGCGCCTGCTCGCCGCGGGCGAGCCACGCCCACGTGGTGAGGGAGATCTTGTAGACGCGCTTGCACGACGCGCCGATCCCTGCGGAGCGGAGCTAGGCCTCGACCGCGTCGGCGTAGGTCTCGGGTTCGTCGCGGCCGAGGGGGATCACCTCGGCGGCGCTCGCGCTCATGGTTCGCGACCCTCCCGTCCTCCCGCAGTAAATCCGGTATTTACTGCGGCAGTCCGGGGCATGGCCCTTCTGGTTTGTGCCTGGTCATCGTTACGGCGTCAGCAGCAGCAGCATCGTGGTTGCCCCGGCGACCACTGCCAGGAGCACGGGAGCCGCGGCGTGGGAGCGGTGGCGCCGATGGGCGAAGTCGCGGGCGCGCACGTGATAGCCGATCGCGCCGATCAGCAGCAGCGTGAGACCGGCCGCTGCCGCTACGGCGATCGGCCTCCACAGGAGGTCAGCCACAAGCCCCAGGGCACCGGCGATCTCCAGGACGCCGATGGTTCGGGTCATCGCCGAGCCCACGCCGAGCCGCAAGAGGTTGGCGGTCACCTGAGGGCGCAGCAGCAGCTTTTGAGCGCCGGCGAGCAGGAAGACAAGAGCGACCAGAGCGCTCAGTGTGGTGGCGGCGAACACCATGGCATGAACCCTTCCTACAAAGAACGAATGTTCCTTCACTATGGCGTGGGCGGCGAAGTTGTCAAGGACGAATGTTCGTTCTACGTTCTGTCCCATGGCACGCATGCCCAAAGAACATCTCGAAGCCCGCCGCCGCCAGATCCTGGACGCCGCCCGCCGCTGCTTCCTTCGCAACGGCTTCCACGCCACGTCCATGCAGGACGTGCTGGCCGAGGCGGAACTGTCGGCCGGAGCCGTCTACCGCTACTTCAAGAGCAAGGACGACATCATCGCTGCGACCGCCTCCGAAGCTCTGGCCGAGGTCGCTTTGGCGTTCGAGGCGGACGAGGCGACGCCGCCGGATCTGGACGACATCGTCGACCTCGTGCTGGGCGTCGGCCGTCCGCCGCTGTCCGGCTCACGCGAGTCCGCGCAGTTGCTGGTCCAGGTGTGGTCGGAGGCGCTGCGCTCGCCGTCGTTGTGCGCGAAGCTGAAGGAGGTCATGCAGGAGGCGCGCAGCGTGGTCGGCGGCCTCGTGGCCCGCCACCAGCGGCGCGGGCTTCTGCCTGCGGACGTCCCGGCGGGGCATGTGGCCGATGTCCTGGTGGCGCTTGTGGACGGGTTCCTGGTGTTGCGTGCGGTGTACGGCCACGCGGATCCGGCGGCGTTCAGGAGCGGGCTGAAGGCCCTAATGTCGGCGTCGGCGCAGACCGGCCAATAGAGAACGAACATTCGCTCTTGACGCTGGCGTTGGGGTCGTGCTGTTCTAAAAGAACGATCATTCGTTCTAAGGATGGATCCGTGACAGTGAACGCTGACATCCTCATCGCCGGTGCGGGACCGACCGGCCTGGTGCTGGCCATAGAGCTGGCGCGCAGAGGCGTGATCCCGCGCGTCGTCAACGCCGAAAGCGCCGACCACCGAGAGAGCCGGGCGGTCTCCATCGTGGCTCGATCGCTGGAAATGCTGGACGACCTCGAGCTGGCCCAGGCCGCCCTCGACCGAGGCGTCCCGCTGCACACGCTGAACTTCTACCAGGGCACGACGACCCTGGCCGAGATGGACGTGACAGCCGTGGACTCCTCGTTCCCGCTGGACCTGTGCATCCCGCAGTGGCAGACGGTCGCGCTGCTGCGTGAGCGCGCCGAGCACCTCGGGGTCACCGTCGAATGGGGCACCCGCCTGCTCGGGCAAGAGGCGGACGAGCACGGCGTCAGCGTGGAACTCGAGCACGGGGACGGCCGCCGCGAGCGGTATCGAACGGGCTGGCTGATCGGTGCCGACGGCGCCCACAGCACCGTTCGCGAGACGGCGGGCATCGGCCGGGCAAAGACCGATCTGAAGCGGGGCTTCATCCTGGGCGACGTCGCCGTGGACTGGCCGCTGACGCGGGACCGTTTCCACGTCTACTTCGACCGATCCGGCCTGGTGGCCGTCTTCCCCATGGTCGGAGGCTACTGGCGCATCCTGGCCAGCACGCCGGACGACCGGCCACCGCGCACCCCCGGGCTGGACGACTTCGCCACCTGGATCGCCGAACGCACCCCCCTCGACCCTGGAGTCCGCGACCTGCAGTGGAGTTCGTCGTTCGTGGCCCGCGAAAGCCTGGCCGACCGGCTCCGCGACGGCCGGATCCTGCTGGCCGGAGACGCCGCGCACAGCCACAGCCCGGTGGGCGGCCAGGGCATGAACACCGGCATGCAGGACGCCTACAACCTGGGCTGGAAACTCGCGCTCGTCGTCACCGGCCGCGCCGAGGAATCCCTCCTGGACAGCTACCAGACCGAACGCTGGCCCGTGGTAAAGGCCGTGGTAGAGGCAACCTCGACCACCACGAAGGTCGCCACCGGCACCACCCTGGTCGCCCGCAGAGCCAGACGGCACGCGCTGCGCCTGCTCGGCAGGCTCAACCCCGTGCAGCAGCGCCTGTCGAACGCCTTCGGCGAACACCTCGTCCACTACCGCGACAGCCACCTCGTCTTCCAACGCTGGCACGAGTCCCCCGCCAGGGCGTGGAGTGACATCGCCGGTACCGGACCGGAAGCCGGCGAGCTGATGCGCGACGTCTACCTCGAAAACCGCCAGGGCCCGGTCTCACTGCGGCACCTCCTCCGCACCCCCGGCCACCACCTTTTGCTGTTCACCGCGGACACCACCGACTCCACCACCCTGGCCCACTGGCAGGCCACGGCATACGAGGCGATGGCCGGGCACGGCGAGGTCCATCTCATCACCCGCGGCCACCTGCCATCCGGCCTCTCCGGCGGCGTCTTCGCCGACCTGCGCAGCGAGGCCCACAACCGCTACGGCGTCCGCCGCCCCAGCCTGTACATGATCCGCCCGGACAAATACGTCGGCTACCGCGGCGACAGCATCGACCTCGCACCCGTCAACGACTACTTCCACGCCCTGGGCACCACACCCGTAAAGGAAAAGACGACACCATGACACCGGACCCGACCGTCCCCGACAGCCTGACCGGGATCGGCGCGACCGCCTTGGGAGTAGCTCTCCTGCGCGCCCAAGAGAGCGAACGCCCGGACCGCCTGTTCGACGACCCCTACGCACGGCGCTTTCTCCAGGCCGTCGCCCCGGATTCCACTCCATGGGCCGCCGGCGCCTCACCCGCAACGGCACGTTTCCTGCAGGCGATGGCCGAACAAGTCGCCGTACGCACCCGCTTCTTCGACCGCGCGCTGCTGAACGCGACCGCGCAGGGCTGCGACCAGGTGGTCCTCGTGGCGTGCGGCCTGGACGCCCGCGCATTCAGGCTTCCCTGGCCGCCCGACACCACGATCTTCGAGCTGGACTTCGCCGACGTGCTCACGTTCAAGAGCGCCGTACTGGCTCGCCACCATGCCACCCCTGCGTGCCAGCGCATCGAAGTCGCCGCCGACCTGCGCCAGGACTGGCCACAGGCGCTGGAAGCGGCCAGCTTCGACCTGGAGCGACCGGCCGCCTGGCTGGCCGAGGGCATTCTCTACGCGCTCCCACCCAGCGCCGCAGACCTGCTCCTCGACCGGATCACCGCCGCCTCCGCCCCCGCGAGCACACTCGTCCTTGACCACGCCGAGGACTCCGAACTGCTGCGCGCCGCCCGCGCGGACATCTCCGCCGAACTCGTCGACCTGTGGCAGGGCGGCCCCGCCGAGAACCTGGACACGTGGCTCGCCAGGCGCGGCTGGCAGCCCGACGTGACGGACATCACCGAGGCCGCCACCGCCTGCCGACGCCCCGCACCGCCCGCGTTCGACCCCGACCGTGCGGACGCCGGGCGCGGCTGGCTGGCGACCGCCCAACTGGGCTGACCGTGTGCCGCCGCACGTCTCGACGCCGCACAGCGGGACACGGGTGGGCGGCTGGATCAGAGGGTGCGCTGCCCAACCAGGCCAGCCATTCGGCCCTCGTCGATGACGGTCTCCTGACCAGCCCTATTAGCCCATTCCGTCTTACTTGGTCTGCCCCCCACTGGAACCCCGACGTCCGCGCCGGACGTCATCCAACGCATCCTCGCCGCCATGGCCGAAGCCTGCGGAACCGACACCCCCGCCCCCACCTGGTGGGTCAACTTCCGCACCATCGACGAAGGCAACTGGGGATCCAGCGGAACCGTCACCTCCATCCACGACATGCTCAACACCGGCGTCTTCACCCCAGAACGAGCCGCCGCAATCCGCGACTCACTCATCTGACGCCGACAAACGCTCAACGCCACGACCAGCCCGAACGAGGCGAAGGCGGGAGACTCAGGGGTTGAGGAGGAAGCTGGTGCCCACGTCGGTGACGGCGGTAGGTCGCAGCGGCCGCCAGCCCTCGACGAGCTTGGCGAGTTCGGCTTCGATGTCGACGGTGATGAACCCGAAGAAGTTGATGTTCTCGCGGTGGCCGGGGGCGATGAACGACAGCAGCTCATCGCGGATCTCCCGGCCCTGGGAGCGCAGCTCGGAGATCGCGACTCCGTAGTACTCGGTCGTCCAGGTGATGACGGCGTTGGTGAGCAGGGTCAGGCACCACGCCTGCTCAGTCTGGTCTTGGAAGTGGGGGCGGACGATGGTGCCCTGCTGGGCGTAGTGCAGGTCCCGGCGCAGGGGCATGCAGGGATTCGCCCTTGTTGAGCTGCCGGGAGATCTTCCGCCGGTACACCGGATCCGACAGGTAGCGGGCCGCGTGCAGGGTCCGGCGCATCCGCCCCCACTCCTTGAGCGCCGTCGCCAGCGTGTTCTGCCGGGACGCCGCCGACCACTTCCCGACGATCAGCGACGCGGTCGCCTCGCCGAACTTCAGTGACCCGCCCATCCGCAGCAGGTCGGGATAGCACTCGATGATCAGATCGGTGTTCCACCGGTCGGCCAGGAGCGGCCCGGCGTGCGGGTAGAGGGCGTTGGTCGCGCCGGGGGTGTCGACGCGCAGCATCGTGATCCGCCCCAAATCCCGGATCCGCGGGGTGAGGGCCTTGCCGACCAGGTCGAACAGCCCGAAGTTCACCAGGGTCGTTATGTGGACACTGTCAAGCAGCGACGTTCTCTGTCCTCACGGCGCCTTGATCGATAAGGTGTTCGGCCATGGGCGTCTTGGTCGACTACTTCACGGCAGAGTCAGATCAGTCAGCCGAACGAGCTCTGTCCGGCGGGCCCGCGCGCGTGAAGTTGCCATATGTCGACTGCAAGGGGTGGATCGACGAACTCGGAGACCTGGTAGCCGAGCTCAGCGGACGCGACGTCAGCGAGTTCGGCGACAGCGAGGTCGTCGTGGACGACAGTGAAGTATCGGGCGTGGACCGGGTGATGCCGGAGACGGTCGCCGCGCTCGCCGCCATAGAAAATGCGCGGCTGAGTGAGTATGCCGAGGACGAGCTGCTCAACGACTACGAGATCGAACGCATCACCGCCTTGCGGGACCTGGCCCGCGAGGCGGTGCGGCTCAGCCACGGGATGTATCGCTGGATGTGCGTCTGAACGCGGCGAACAGCTCTTCGCGGAGGACGGGCGGCAGCTTGCGGCCCAGCCTCGCCGGGCTCACCAGAGCCTGATCGTCGGTCCATGCGCGCGCCGTGTCGGCGAGGAACTCCAGTGCGGAACGGGCCTCCTGGCGATGCTTCTCGTCCGGCCAGCTGTCGACCAGCGGCAGCACCGAACTCGCCCGCTCGGCGATCCGGTCGAGGAGCGCGTAGCCGGGCAGGCCGGGAAAGCGCTGAGCCCGCAGGTCGATGTGGCGGAAGGAGACGTTGTCGAGTTCGGCGGCGGTGAAGTCGTTGCCACTGAAGTCGTTGTGGTCTCTGCCAAGCACTGCCTGGTCGCGATCGGCCGGGCGGCCCCAGAAGTTGATGCTGCGTACCGGGCCGCGGAAGACGCAGTCGACGAACTCCGCCTCGCTCGTGTTCGTCTGCTGCCGCAGGCGAGACCGGTCGAAGGTGCACCCCTCGAACCGGACGTTGCCGAAGGCAGTGAACTCCGCGAATCGAGTGCGGCGGAACACGCAATCGCGAAAGACGGTCTGCGGCCACGCGGCGCCGTCCCACTCCTGTCCGCCGACGCCCGTGCCGGTGCTGCCCATCAACAGTTGTTCGAAGGCGGTGCCGGTGAAGTCGCAGCCGTCGAACTCGCTGCCAAAGGCAACGAAACAGGGCAACCGCATCGCGGTGAAGTCCACCTTGACCGATCTCGCGCGGTCGAAGATCACGTCGGTCACGCCGGCGGGAAATGGGAACCGCTGATCGCAGAGCTCCCCGCGAGCGATTCTCGCGCTGCGCCACTCTTCACTGGTCGGCGCGAGGGTGAACGGCTCAAACGTCTTCACGTCAGGCTGCCTGAACGTAGAGATTCATGTGCGGAGTTTCGCATTCAACCCCGACAAACCTTTCGATCATCTGCGTCGGCAGGGTGGAGGGGTCGTCTGGATGGGGCCTTGTCCGAGGTCAGCGAGGAGGGCTTCGAGCCGCCGGACCACGGCCCGATGTCGTTCGACCTCGCGGGTCCAACCGCGTTCGTCGGCGTCCTGGATCAGTTGCTGTTCCACCTCTAGACGGGCCCGGAGCCGTGGGGGCGTAGTCCGGGGTGGTGACGAACTTGGCGCAGGTCAAATAGAGGTCGCACTCGCATGGGCCCTCGGCTGGCAGGCGCAGGCAGTGGCCGAGCTCGAGTTCGGTCTTGAAGAAGTTGGTCTTCAGCCAGTGCACCGCCTCGTCGGGCAGGACGCCGGACTTGACGTCGACTGCGGCGGGGCCGGCCGGACCTGGCGATCGAACTGCTCGAACAGGGACGCGGGGTGCTCTGGGCGCAGTCCCTCGACGTGGCCACCGACATCACCGCTCTGCGCGAGGCGCGTCCGGGGCTCGCCGCCGCCCTCAGCGCCGTACGGACCGAGCTCAACGCGCCGGCGGCGACGGTACGGACCGACGATGACGCGCTGGCGCCGATGGAGGAGACCGAGCTGAACGCGGTCGCGGCGTCGGTGGACCGGAGGATGAGCCTGGCCCTCCGGTGGGAGGCCCTGGTACGCGAGGTCCGGGCCCTGCCGGGGTTCGAGACGTTCCTGCTGCCCCCGACGGCCGGCCACCTGCGCTCCGCCGCCCGTGGCGGCCCGGTCGTCATGCTCAACGTCAGCTCGATCCGCTGCGACGCGCTCATCCCTGCCCGGTCCGTGGCCGATCGGCTCAGCGGCGGACGCGGTAGCGGATGTGGGTGGCCTCGGGCGTGTCGAGCACCTGAATGATCTCCAACTCGATCTCCGACGGCAGGACGTCGAACAACCGGCGCCCTGCGCCCAGGAGTACTGGAATGTGGTGGATCTGCACTTCATCCAGCACTCCGGCCTCGAGGGCCTGCTGCACCGTGTACGCGCCGCCACGAATCTGGACGTCCCGTTCCCCGGCGGCGGCCTTCGCCTGCGCCATCGCGCTTTCGATCCCGTCGTTCACGTAGGTCACCAGCGGATAGCCCCACCTGGCGGCCGGGCAGGGCGGCCGGTGGCTGGGGACGAAGATCGGGAGACCGCCGTGAGAGCCGCCCCAGTGGTCCATGAGCTCAGCGGTCCGCCGTCCCGCGAGGATCGCACCAGCTCCGTTCCATTCGTCTTGGAACTGCTTGACCGGCCCGGGATGCTGGTCCGAGTCAGCCCACTTGTGCAGCCGCTCGCCATCGTTGCCGCCGAGGAAGTCGTTGGGATCGGCGATGTACCCGTCGAGGGACATCGACATGTCGAGCACTGATTTGGACATGGCCCACTCCTTGTTTCACGGCGTGGCCCCTCGGCCACCGCCTGCTCCCGGGTCCGGAGATTAACTGTGTCCCCAAAACACTGTGTACGGTAGAGACAGTTTTGGCGGATGGCAAGCGGGAGGCGACGTGGCGGTCAACGAGGATCCGAGGACACTGGCGGAACTGTTGTGGGGCCTGCGGAAGCCGCGTATCAGAGGCCCCAGGCCCGCCTTCGACCTCGCCCGGCTGGCCGACACCGCCGTCAAGGTCGCCGATACCGAGGGCCTGGAGGCGGTCTCCATGCACCGCATCGCCGCCGAGCTCGGCCTCACCAAGATGGCCCTGTACCGCTATGTCAACGGCAAGACAGAGCTGATGGCCATCATGATCGAGGCGGCGGTCGGCACACCCCCCGACCTGAGCGGGGCGGCCGGCTGGCGGGCCAAGCTGGAGGAGTACGCCCGCGGACTGTCCACCGCCTGGCGGCGCCACCCCTGGCTGCCGTCGGTCACCGTGGGCGACCGCGTCATGGGACCACGTGAGACCGCATGGCCCGAAACAGCCCTCAGTGCCCTCACCGACACCCCCCTGACCGAACGCGAACGGCTCGACGCGGTCATGATGGTGTCCCACCACATCCGCGCCACCCACCCGGCCGCCACCCAAGGCACTCAGACCTGGACGGACGGCAGCGCCGCCCCCATCATGCGCGACCTGCTACTGCTCAACGCCAGCCGCTTCCCGCTGCTTGCCACCACCGTGACCATCCCCTCAACCACCACCACCCAGGAATTCGGCCTCCTCGCCCTCCTCGACGGCCTCGAACGCACCATCACTCAACGCACCCACAACAACGGCGACGAACAAACGGCTTCGCGCCCAGATCCTCCGTAAGCGGCGACCACCAGCGGGCCCCCGAACACGATCTGCCCACCGACGGCCGGATTCCGGCTGGTGCCACTCCCGCGACCCTGTGAGTCTCCTCAGGAACCGGAGTCGAGCAGATGAGCGGGGATGCCGAACCCGGTTACCTGGTGCGCCTGTAGCGGGTTCTCTGGCCGCGAGGACTGCGGACCCTACGGCAGGGCCGCCGCGAAGTCGGCGTGTGCTTGCTCGATCGCTTCGGGGTAGGCGCGGGCCTTCACATGCTCGGCGAGCGCCCGGTAGAGGGGTCCTGGTAGCAATGGCGAAGGATTCAACGGATATGCCTCTCGCCTGCGCTTATGTAGAGGTCTCAGGTTAATAGGCCAGACCTGAGCCCTGTTGTCTATACAGGCCAGAGGCATATCTGTTGGATTTCCAGCCGAAGCTACGGGGACCCCGGAGGAGTTGACGCCTGACGCCCTGCCCGTCTACGGGGCCGTCCTCACGTTCGGCCATCCGTACCACACGGTCTCGGGCACTGTCGGACTCTGGTCCAGGTATGCCCTTGCGAACTCCCGGCCAGTGGACATCAGGCCCGTGGAGGTCGGAGGAGACCGGAGCCGAGGGGGTGCGGTCCACCGTGCGGACGCCATCCGGCGACGTGGCCGTGTACATCGCCCACCTGCCCTCGGTCCGTATCCGACTGCCAGACGGCTTCGCACCGGCCGGCGGGATGAGAGCGCCGCCGCACTGGGCGCGGCCATCGCCGCGGAAGATCTGGACAAGATCGTTCTGCTGGGCGGCTTCAACCCCGGGGGCGGCCGGAGTACGCCGGAAAACGTGCCGCTGTGCTGGCGATGCGCAGGGGGCTACTCATGACGATCCGGCAGTCGGGATCGCACGTTTGATTCCATGAATCGTCGCTCCACTGTCAGCGGGCTGTTGATCGCGATCTTGTCCTTCAACTTCCGCACCGGGTTTCCGGGGTGATCAGGCCAGCGCCGATCAGCCGTCCCAGGCGCAATCCAAGGACCCGCCACCGGCGAAAGGGCTTCTGCCCCCAAGCCGGGCCGATCACCCGCTCACTGCTGCCCTCGCCCGAGGGTGTCGAGCGGATCGCCATGAACCCCTGCCTCGGCGTGAACGCCTTCCTCGGCCTCGTGCTCGACGCCATCCCGCAACGGGAGATGACCGACAAGGCGGAGTCGCGAAGTTCCGCATCTGCCTGCTGGGTCAGTGGACGCCTTTGACCGCGCCACCGTCCACGCGGAGGGTGGTGCCGGTGACGTAGTCGGCGAGTGGGCCGGAGAGGTAGAGGACGGCGGCGGCGATCTCCTCGGCCCGGCCGAAGCGGCCGACGTCGTTGGGCGCCAGGTCCTCGATGGCGTTACGCTCGATCTCCTCCCACATCTGACCCCAGCCGCGAGCGGGAGCCAGGTCGATGACGAACCGCTGGACGGCGTCGACCAGGATGGCGCCGGGAGCGACGGTGTTGGAGGTGACGCCGCTGCCCTTCAGCTCGCGGGCGAGGGAGACGGTCAGGTTGTGGCGGGCGGCCAGGGTCGCCGTGTAGTGCGGAAGGTCCGCGATCGGCTGCACGGCGAGTCCGCCGCCGATCTGGATGACCCGGCCCCAGCCGCGTTCGCACATCCCGGGGACCATCCGCTGGATCATGCGAACCCCGGAGACGACGTTGACCTCGTAGGTCCGGCGCCAGTCCTCGGCGGAGGCGTCGTGCCAGGAAAGGTGCGGATACGCGCCGGCGTTGTTGACCAGGATGTCGACCGGCCCACCGGCCAGCGCCGCCTCGGCCACCGCATCGGCGCCGGCGTCGGTGGTCAGGTCGCCGATGGCGACCTCGGCGCCGCCGCCCTCTGCTCGGACGGCGGCGGCGACGGACTCGGCGCGGACGCGGTCGCGACCGTGGATCACGACGGCGGCCCCTTCGGCGGCCAGCGCCTTGGCGGTGACCTCGCCGAGACCCGAGCTGGAGCCGGTGACCAGTGCACGTTTTCCGGTCAGGTGCAGGTTCATGATTCCCCCTAGGACACATGTCTACAGTCGTAGACTTATCTGAAGTATACACTTGTAGAATGAGTTCCGAACCCGCCCCCGACCGGCGCCGACGCGACGCCGCCGCCACCCGGCAGGCCATCCTCGACGCGGCGGTGGCCGCCTTCACCCGGCACGGCTATGACGGAGTGGGCGTACGCGACATCGCCCACAACGCGGGGGTGACCGCGATGCTCATCAACCGCTACTTCGGCTCGAAGGAGCACCTGTTCGCCGAAGCGGTCGACGTGGCCTTCGCTCCGCGCACCGTCATCACCGGCACAGGCACGGAACTGGCCGGACAGACCGCGCGGACACTCGTGGCCCGGACGGCGCCGGAGGCCGAAGAGCTCGGACCGTTCCTGCTCATGCTCAGGTCGGCCGCCAACCCGCGGGCGGCTGAGATCATGCGCGACGCCATTGCCCGGCATGCCGGGCGGCACCTGAGCGAGGAACTGTCCGGTGCCGGAGCGGGGATGAGGGCGGAACTGATGCTCGCCGTGCAGGCGGGGCTGTGGCTGATGCGCCGCGTCCTCGGGACGACGGCGCTCGCCGAGGCGCCCCCGGAGGATCTGGCCCGGTACGTGACGATGCTTTTCCAGGTGCTGGACATGCCGGCGAAGGACGCCACGCCCCGAGGCTGAGCAGGGATCCCCCGTCGGCCGGCGGTCATCGCGCCGTCAACGGCGAGGGCCGTGATAACGCCCTGCGACGCGTTTTCCCAGGTCGCGTTGCTCGCTAAGTGCTTTTATGTGCGGTCGAACTCCACCTGGCCGCCGGGGTACTTGGGCTGTGGGCCTCGGTGGACGTGGCCCGCCGCGTCTGGCGGCTGGAGGGGTTCGACGGCTAGGGCACCCTGAAAGCAGCAGGCCCCGGCCATGATGGATGGCCGGGGCCGCGGAAGGTTCGAGAGCTCATGTCTCGGAGGAGTGGTCACTCCCGCCTATGTAGGCGACGCCACCATCTCTTCCATGCAGGTACGTTGCCCGATAAGGCATCGCCACTGCTGTCCCCCATGTCGGAGGAGTCCGATTCGCGGAAGGTCAGCTCAAGCTCACCAAGGAATCTGGTCTTCCACTTCAGCGACTCCACCTTGTGTGCGTCGCCCTTGGCCATAAGGCGAAGGACTCCCAGAAACGCCACGACTGGTAGAGCGATCGGCAGGAGCCAGACGTAGGGGCTGCTGACCGTTTCACCGATCGCAGCCCACACCTTGTGCTAGCTGTCCTTACGAAGGGCTGGGGACATCGACCCCGTCCCTTCCGATGGCAGGCACGAACGCGTGTAGTCGGGGGAACCCCGCCCCACGGCTTGTGGGACGAGTTCGCACTGCAACAGCCCAGCCCTTGGGCGAGGCACGGTCTGGGAAACCACGCCCCGTGTAGGGCACCTAGCTCTTGGGGCGACCACCGCGTGCACAGGGACGGATGTCGAGTGGCCGATCAACGGATTCCATGTCGGTCTCCGCTTCTCTGCTCCGACACCCCTCGAACTCGATGTGCCATGTCGGCTCACCTTGTCCCGATCGCTCGTCAACAATCTACTCCCGCCAACGGCTGGCGCGGAGGGCGTCTTGCAGGCACCGCGGCCGCGCGGAATCCACGAGCCGGCTTGATCGGAGCTTGGCTGCCACACGATCTGCGGAGGATCAGCGGTGTAGGCGTGCTGGACGACAACAGCGTCATGGGTGATCTCCATGGCGGCAGACGGAAGAGCGAACGCCAGACGCCCGTCGCTCAGGTCGATCTCCGCGTCGGCCAGGGCGCCGCCCAGGATCGCGTCCACGGCGTGGCGGCTCACCTGGAGCCGGACTCGCCGACCGTGCCCGACTTCGACCCTCACACGTTCGGCTATGCCGGTGAACAACCGAGATACCTGCTCTTGGCTGATCACACCCTCATCGACCGCCGATGCTGGCATCACCGCGATGGTGGGTTCGAGCGCTGCTGTGGCCGGGTCAACCTCAGCCAGGTCCCCCTCCTCGACGTCTGGAGCGCACAGGTAGTTCGCCCACCACGCGGCGGCGAACTCGGCGCTGGAACGAGCCGCGTGCGCAGAGATCATGTCGGGGTGTCTCCCGGTTCGCTACTCGTCTCGGTCGTGAAGTCGGCTTCGAGCTGGTAGGCGACGTACCCGCCGAGGTCCTGGTCGGGATGGTTGTAGCGCAGCGTGGTGGCGATGCCGGCGTGCCGGGCGGCGGCCTGCACCTTGTCGGGTGCGATGCCCAGGGCGAAGGCGTGGGTGATGTAGGTGGAGCGCAGCATGTGCGGGTGCAGTTGCGCGGCGCGCTCGGCAGGGATGCCGCCCAGCCGGGCGGCTTCGCGCAGCGCGCCGGCGGCCCACCAGCGGTCGATGGGCCACCCGTCGCGCTTGCTGAACAGCAGCTCGGTGGCGGCGCGGCCGGTCAGCAGCGGTTTGAGCAGTTCCGTGGCCAGCGTCGGCAGCGGGAGCAGTTCCTCCGTGCCGCCCTTGTTGCGGAAGGAGACGGTCAGATGGCGGACGCCGTGGAAGTCGACGAGCGTGCGGATGTCTCCGACGGTCAGCGTGAGCAGCGAGCCGCTGCGGGTGCCGAGCCCGGCCAGCATGGCCACCGCGGCGGCCGCGTCCGGGCGGGTCTCGGCGAGCATGCGCGCCCCTTCACGCACCTGCCCGGCCTCTTGGGCGCCTGGAAGCAGGCCCATGCCCGCGCCGGCCGGGCTGACGACGGGTGCCCGTATCGCGTTGACCAGCTACTTCGCTTCCGAACCCCAGATAGCGATGGTGGTGAGGGTTCTTCAGTGAGGGTGAAACCTCACGGTGCCGAGGCCGCACCTCATGGTGTTCGGGTGCGATCACGAGTTGAGCAATGCGCCTCGGAACGGTTCGCGGCAGGGTGGAATCGATGCATGGGGCTTTTCCGGCGCTCTCCCCGGCTGTCTGCGCGTCCGCCCGAGTTGCGGCCGCCGCGTTCGATGTGGTGGTGGACCCTGCCCGCGGCACTGCTGATCGGCGCGGCCGCGTGGGGGACGACCGCGTGGTTGCTGCAGGACCTGTACACGGTGCCGGTATCCGGGCGGGTATCCGCCCGGATCGAGGCGACCAGGACGGCGTTGGCGGCCGCGGCCGGCGTTGGCGCCGCGACCCTGCTGCTGGCCGTACGCCGCCAGCGGCACCAGGAGCTGACCGCCGCGCACACCACGCACGACGCCGCCGAGCGCCGGGTGACCGAGCTCTACGGCAAGGCCGCCGAGCAGCTCGGCAACGACCAGGCCCCGGTACGGCTGGCCGGCCTATACGCCCTGGAACGCCTGGCCCAGGACACCCCGACACTGCGGCAGACCATCGTGGACGTGATCTGTGCGTATCTCCGGATGCCGTTCGTCCCGCCTCCGGGCCAGAACCCGGACCAGAGCGCCGACGAGCCTGCTGTGCCGCGCGCCGCCATCGCCGGCGTCTCCGCCCCGGCGGCCGGGCGCGACCCGCTCGAGGAGCGCCAGGTCCGCCTCACCGCCCAGCGCATCCTGACCGCCCACCTACGCCATGATGAGCCTCCACCCCACCACCGCTGGTGGCAACGCCGACCCCCTGCCCCCAACCCGCGACACTGGCCCGACATCACCCTGGATCTCACCGGCGCCATCCTGATCGACCTCGACCTGAGCTACTGTCGCGTAGACGACGCCTTGTTCGAGGGGGCGACCTTCACCCGTGGCGCCCGGTTCGACAGGGCGACCTTCACCGGCGAAGTCTCGTTCGAGGAGGCGACCTTCAACGTGGGTTCCCGGTTCGACGGAGTGGTCTTCGCAGGCAACGCCTTGTTCAGCGGGGCGACCTTCATCGGCCATGCCCTGTTCGATGGTGCAACGGGGCTGGAGATGGCGGTCCTGGAGGACGTGCGTGTGGCGCCCGCGGCCGAGGGGGTGCGGCAGAGGTGGCCGCCCCCCTGGCGGGTGGAGGAGACGGCGGATGGGTGGCAGACGCTGCGCCTGGCCGAGAGCAAGGAGAGCGGCGGGGCGGCAGGAACCGGCCGGAAAGCCGGGGACTGACATACGGCGCTGGAAGAGACGGTCAACGTGCCACACGTGGAAGAAGAGATCATCTTGCTCTGACCTGCAAGACAAGGCCGCCAACCCAAGATAACGGTCCACTCGGCGGCGTACCGGCAGCGTGCGGGCTCGTACGGCGGTTGCCAGGTGGAGGGATCTTGATCGGCTTTCTGCCTGTTCGAGCGGGCGGTGACAGCGACCAGGTGCCAGGGATCACGCAGGTCGTTGGCGTAGTCCTGGCGTTGGGCGGCGGTCCAGTCGTAGGCGCCTGAATCCCAGGCTTCGGCGAGCGGGACCCCGTCAGGATGCCCAGGTCAACTTCGTCGCAGTCGCCAACCACGCGCAGGTGTCGACCGACTTCCTCTACCGACACCCGCAGTTCCGCGACCAGATCACGGCCCTACGACAGAAGGCTCGTGGTCGCTCGACACCGCCAGCCGATGCGCCCGATGTGGCTGAGGACACGACCAGCAGTGCAGTCCGAGCACTGGCCGGCCAACTTCGTGAGGCGAAGGCCAAGCACCGCACCGAGGTCGCGGAGTTGCAGAAGGCACTGGCCGCTGCGCACGGCGAGAATCTCAGCCTGCGACGGCGACTTCAGGCGTAGGAGGGGTGACACGAAGCGCGCGGAATGCGGTCGTGAGCGGACGGGCTGCCCTTGCGAAACCATTTGTGGCCCGACTTGCTCCGCTGATGTACTGACGTCCCACCGTGAGTCTGCCGCGTGACGGAGGTAGTAGTTGTGACGGGTTATAATGCGCTTGCCGAGGTGTACGAGTGGCTCATCTCGGATGCAAAGCTGGCTCCGGCCGACTTCGCTGCGTCGTTCGATGACGTCCTCAGTCGCCTCCCGTCGAACGCTGACGTCCTCGATTGTTCGTGCGGAACCGGACAGTTGGCGGTCGGCCTCGCCGGTCTTGGCATGCAGGTTGTCGCAACTGACGCCAGCGAAGCGATGGTTCGCCGGACTGCGGAGTTGTCTGAGGAGTTCAAGGCATCTGTCCGGACAGTGCGGGCGGACTGGCAAGAGTTGCCCGACTACTTCGATGACGCCACCTTCGACATGGTGTTCTGCGTTGGTAACTCGCTGCACCATGCCGTGGGCGCGAGAGGCAGGGTTGCTGCTCTGGAGTCGATGTCACGGCTTCTGCGCCCTGGCGGGCGCTTGGTGCTCACCTCCCGTACTTGGGAACTTGTGAGGGCCAGAGGTTCCCGGCTGGACATCAGTGACCGACTCGTCCGCCGGAACGGTCGCAATGCCGTCGTGGTCTACCGCTGGGAGATTGCGCCGCATTGGGAGGACGAGCACCACATCGAGATTGCGATCGCGCAAGTTGATGCGGCTGGGTCGGTTCTTGTCCGCTCGGAACTGCTGTCGTGCTGGCCGTACCGATACGACGAACTCGAAGTCGAGTTGAACCGCGTCGGACTCCGGGCGGAAATGAGCACGTTCAACCCTGAGGCCGAGAACTACATGGTGGTGGCGAGCAAGGTATAGACAACGGGCTCGCAGTCCCTAGCCGGACCGCGCGGTTGCTCGCGGGAGACTTGAGCCCTCTCATCGGCAGATCCGGTAAACGGCTCGCAGCCTTGGACGGCGAATAGATGCACTCCCGGTCAGACTGTCAGCGGTATGTCATCGACGTTCTGACCTGCCTGAACATCGCTGATCTATGCGGTAGTTACAGATACCATGTGGTCGACGTCGAGTTGGGCGGGGTCGTCGACGGGCTGATCGTCGTAATAGGACAGCCAGGATCCGCCCGACAGCCGGCAGCCGGGCCCGACCTGGGGCGGGGTGATGGCTTCGTCGAGGAGGACCTCGGCGCGGGCATCGTCGGCGCGACCAGGAACGCGGCGGGGATCGCGATCATCGGCCACAACTTCGCGTGTGGGACGATCAAGGTCCGGTACGCTCGGGCCGGGGCGGCGATGAAGACGGTGACCGTCGCCCAAGGTCCGGACGAGGCGAGTGCCGCATGGGTCCCTTTCACCACGCCCACCGACGTCGATCCGCGCCGGCCGTTCCTGTACATCACCGCCCTGAACGGCACCGGCCGGTCTAGCACCAACGCGTACGTCATTCCCTCGTAGCGGACGCGCCCCAGCTTCTGAGGCGGGCCGCCTTGCTTTGAAGACCTGAGCGGTATCCGGCGACGTCGCTCAGATGGGTGTGGGATGCGGAAACTCGACCTGGTACTGCTACCTGCGGTTATACGGTGATCAAGGCTGATCGTCTGGCATGTTCTCTAGGCATGATGTGGTCAGTGCTCTACATGATTGTCCGGCATCTGGTCGGAGGGCTGGTGCTGCTCGCGCGTAGCGGCGGCGTCAAGGAAATCGAGATCCTGGTGCTGAGGCATGAGGTCGCCGTGCTCCGGCGGCAGATCGCCCGTCCGCTGCTGCAGCCTGCGGATCGGGAGTGGCTGGCCGCGTTGTCGCGTCTGCTTCCTCGCGTGCGCTGGAGTGCGTTCTTCATCACTCCGGCGACGTTGCTGGCTTGGCACCGTGATCTGATGCGGCGACGATGGCGCTATCCCCGCCGGACACCAGGCCGCCCGCCGATGCCCGATACGGTGCGTGAGCTGGTGATCTCGCTGGCGCAGGAGAATCCGAACTGGGGCTACCAGCGCATCCATGGCGAGCTCAAGCAACTGGGTCACCGCGTCTCGCCGACCACGGTCCGGATGATTCTTGTTCGTGCCGGGCTTGGTCCCGCGCCGCGCCGTTCGGGGCCGACCTGGGGGCAGTTCCTCACCGCCCAGGCTCAGGGCATCATCGCAACCGACTTCTTCCACGTGGAGCCCTTGTTCGGTGTCCGGCTGTACGCGTTGTTCTTCATCGAGCACCTCAACCGGCGCGTCCATCTGGCCGGTGTGACCGTCCACCCCACCGGGCCATGGGTGGCTCAGCAGGCCAGGAACCTCATCATGGACCTCGGCGATCGCTTGGCCAGAGTGAAATTCATCGTTCATGATCGCGACGCCCAGTTCACGGCGGCCTTCGACGAGGTGTTCATCGGTGAAGGATGCAGGATCGTCAAGACGCCGGTTCGCGCGCCGCGGGCGAACGCGATCTGCGAGCGGTGGGTGGGGAGCGTTCGCCGGGAATGCCTGGACCGGCTGCTGATCCTGGGGGAGCGACACTGCAGAGCAGTCCTTCGTGCCTACGTCGATCATTACAACCGCAAACGGCCCCACCGGTCCCTGGACCATTTCCCTCCCGATGCGCCGCCGGAACCCGCGGATCTGACCAAGCACCGGATCGAACGCCATAAGATCCTCGGCGGCATCATCAACGAGTATCACCGCGCAGCATAGAAGATCCAGTGTCCCCACACAGCACGTACGAAGCCCCAGATCAGCGCGCAATTCGAGTTTCCGCACCCCACACGCCCGCCAGAGCTTCTGGCATGGCATTCTCTTGATCGTCTGAGGGGTCTGGCCTGGCAAACGGCCCCATGCGGAGGTTGAGAACGCCGGGCCATGTGCCCGAACCGTGCCGAAGAGCAACCGGCGAGCAACCAACGGCGTGTCTCCGCCTCGCCGAAGGCCCATGGAAAACGAGAAATCCCAGGTCGGATGGGGTGTGGAGTGGTAGGGCGCCCGGGGCTCGAACTCGGAATCTACGGATTAATGTCCGACGGCACAGATGCCTCCGTCGTGTCGGCAGGAACCGCTGGGGCGTATGCGGAATGATCAGCCGGGCTGGGACACTCGTGCTCGCGCAGGAGGGCCTGTGCCACGGCCGCGGCGGTGACCGCCTGCTCGCGTTGGCGGTGTTCTTCCGTCAGCGCTGCGGTTAGTTTGGTGAGCTCTTCGCGCAACCGTTCCACTTCCATGGCCGCAGAATCTTTGGCCTGGTCGGCTGCGGTGCGTGCCTGCTCGGCCACGGCCGCGGCGGTGACCGCTTGCTCGCGTCGCTCTTGTTCGGCGGCCAGCGCCTGGTGGAGTCGGTCGATTTCCTGGGCGTGCGCCGCGGCGGTACCGCGAGCCTGGTCGCGTTCGCGTTCGGCCTCGCGCGCGCGCTCTTCCTGGGCCTGTACTTGGCGGCGCACGCCGGCGAACTCGTGCTGCCGGTCGTCGGCCTCCTGCTCCAGTTGGGTGATGCGACTAGTCGCGGCAGTGTGCAACTCGGTAATCTGGGCGGTCCGCTGCTGGGCGGCGGCGCGGTCTGTTTCGGCCTGGCGCTGCCGGGCGGCGGCGTCGGCGGCGCTCTGCTCGGCCTGGGCGCGGGCGGCCTGGTGTTCGCCGACCTGGCGCCAGGCATCCTGTTCGCGTTCTTCGGCGCGATCGCGGGCGACCTCGGCCTGTTCGCGGGCCTGTTCCGCGGCAGCGATGCGGGCGGCGGCGGCGTTGGTCGCGGCCGTGGCGTTTTGCTCGGCGGCCGCCGCGGCGGCGCGGGCCTCCTCGGCGGCCTGTTCGGCGGACTCGACTTGGGCGAGCGCGCCGCTGCTCAGCTCGGCCAATTGACTACGCAGCGCGTCCTGAGCGGTCTGCCACTGCTCGCCGGCGGCCAGCAGCGGCGCCAGCAGGTCCTGGGTGCGTAGCAGGGCGTTGGCCACGGGGGCGGCATGCGCCGTGGTGCGCGCCCGATAGGCGGCGGCCCGGCAGGCGTCGCTGCAGTACTTGGCGCGGCTGCTGCGCCCGGGCAAGGTCTTGGCGCACCCAGGACCGGCGCACTGCGGCTCCGGATCCGTCCCGGCTTTCTCTTTCTTGGCCGGCTCGCCGTCCTCGGCTGGGTTGGCCACCGCCACAGTTTCCTGATCGTCTGCCACAGTCTCACAGATTACCGTTCGTGGCGTTCGAACGCAGCCTTTTCGTGCGTTCGCAATCGGTTCTTACTTATGATCTGACCCGTGATAACCTTCCTTATCGCGGGTCAGGATTACGGCGCCGGGACGCGCCGGAAGCGGGCAGGAGACGGGCGTGGACGACGAGCAGGAAGCGCTGCCCGCACCGGTGGCGGGGGAGCGGCCACCGATTTTCGCCCTGCCGGAAAATGCGGGGGCACACACCGTCGCCGACTATGCGTTGAGCGCCCGGACCCAGGCCCGCATCGCCGACGGCGTGCCCGCCAACACCCGCCGCGCCTACGCCCGCCAGTGGGCCACCTTCACCACCTGGTGCGCCGACCACGGCCGCATCGCGCTACCCGCCACCGCCCACACGCTGGCCGAATACACCTCCCAGCTGTGCGAGGCCGGACAGGCCCCGGCCAGCATCGAGCAGGCCATCGCCGCGGTGCGCACCATGCACCGCCTGGCCGGCCACACCGGACGGCCCGCCACCGAATCGGCCCGCCTCGCGCTGCGCGCCTACAAACGCCAGCGCGCCGAAGCCGGTGGCCGCGGCCAGCGCGAGGCCCCGCCCGTCACCATCGACGCGCTGCGCGCCATGGTCGCCGCCTGCGACCTGGACACGACGATCGGGCGGCGTGACCGGCTACTGCTCGTGCTCGGCCTGGCGCTGATGGGCCGCCGCAGCGAGCTCGTCGCCCTGCTGCGTGAGGACGTACGCGAGGTCGCCGACGGCCTGGAGGTCACGATCCGCACCTCCAAGACCGACAAGGAGTCGGCCGGCGAGACCATCGCGATCCCGCGCGGCAGCCACCCGCTCACCGACCCCGTCGCCGCCTGGCGCGACTGGCTCGCCGTGCTCGACCAGGCAGGACACACCGGCGGGCGGCTGCTGCGCCGAATCAACCGGCACGGCACCATCGGGCCCTCGCTCGGGGCCGACGCCATTAACACCATTGTCCGCGACCTCGCCGTGCGGGCCGGCGTGCCCAGCGCGGAGACCATCACCGCACACAGCCTGCGCGCCGGCGGCGCCACCGTGGCCTACGCCGCCGGCGTCCCCGTCGCCGTCATCGCCAAACACGGCCGCTGGGCCCCCGCCTCGCCCGTCGTGCTGCGCTACATCCGCGCCGTGGACCGCTGGCGCGACAACGCCATGCGCAACGTCGGACTCTGACCGGGTCCAAGCGCTGGCGAAAACCGGCGGAACCGGCCATGATGAGGGATCTGTCGGCCGAACTAGGCGGGGAAAACGCAAAGGCCCCGCCGGTAAGCGGGGCCTGCACCTACCCACCGAAGCAGGCAGGGGAATCGATACGCCGCCTGGTGGACGGTCAGGCCAGGGGCGGAGAAGCGGGCGCTGAGCGAGGAGACCTGGATGAGATGACCATGGTCCTGCCCGCGCAGGATCGGCACGACCGCCTTGGAAACGTTGACGACGCCGTAGAAGACGGTGTCGACCTGCATACGGAAGGAGTCGATCGAGGTGTCCTCGAACGAGCCCAGGTCGCTGTATCCGGCACTGTTGATGGCGACATCGATGCGTCCGAACCTTTCCACGGACTGAGCGACCGCGCGCACGGCCGCGTCATGGTCGGTCACGTCCAGCCGCAGCGCGAGCACCCTATCGCCATAGGTGCCGAGGAGATCCCGCAACCGCTCCGGATTACGCGCCGTCGCCACCACGCGATCACCCGCTTCGAGCGCGACCTCGACGAACGCACGCCCCAGACCGCGCGCGCTTCCTGTCACGAACCACACCTTGGACATGGACACTCCTGGCTATTGATCGACTCTCATGACCAGCTCGGGCGCTCCGGTGGACATCGCCCACCCATGCGCTCGACCTCGATGGACGAGGCTGATGCGGATCTGCAGGCGCCAGCTGATGGGTGGGGAGGACCCACCCTCGTTCGCGGGAGTTGTCCGGTGTACGGCGGTGGCGCCGGTCGCTGTGGTCACCGGCCGGCACCCGAGGTCACCCGATAGCGCAGGTGCGTGACACCGGGCGCGTCGAGCACCGCGGTCAGCTCGAACTCGATACGGTCCGCGCCGAACAGCCGCCGCCCAGCACCGAGCACGACCGGGACCAGGTGGATCTCCAGTTCGTCGAGCAGACCCTCGCCCAGCAGCGACTGGGCGAGTGCGGCACCGTGCACCATCACGTCCTTGTCGCCGGCGGCCGCCTTGGCCTCACGCATCGCCGTTGCGACTTCGGGCACGTAGTGAACCCAGCCGCTCTGAGGCGCCGGCGGGACACCACGCGTGGGTACGAAGATCGGCACACCATGGTGATCACCATGCCAGTGACCGGCATAGTCGAACGTCTTGCGACCCACCACGACCGCACCCGTCGCCATCGACTCACCGAACACCTGCCCGCTCAACCCCGGCGGGTCGAAGTACGGCGGATCGGACACGGACTTGCCGAGCCACTCGTGCAGCCGCAGACCGCCGTTCCCGAGCCCGTTGCCCGGACCGTCGTCCGGGCCGGTGATGAACCCGTCGAGCGACATCGACATGTACAACACGGACTTCGACATATTGGTTTCCTTCCTTGCCGGCGCAGGGCGAGCGCACCTGGCCTGACTATGTGGCCTGCCCGTACCGTCACGGGGATGTGGGGTAACGGCCAGACAGATGTCCTTGTTCGAGGCCTGCCGGGGGCGTCCCTCCTGCGGCAGGTGGATCTGGGGCGCAGCGAGACATGGCCGCTGTCGTCCACGCGATCGAGGCGCGCCGCGACGCCTGTCGCCGTCGAGCACTAGGCCGGATGGCGCCAGGGCATCACGGGCGCGCGGTGGTCGGAGGCGAGGCCGTGCAGCGGGCACGGTCGGCGCGCCTCGCGGGGGCACAGCA
>NZ_JBSGFQ010000067.1:0-48612 GCF_053603495.1 Nonomuraea sp. NPDC004186
GGCTGGCGCGACTACCTGGAGGAGATGTACCGGCACGTCTGGGCGAAGGACTTCTGGTCCAAGGAGGTCTTCCTCGGCGTGCGGCTCGGCCCGCGCGGCAAGCAGCTCGGCGCAGGCGTGCTGTCCCAGCTCTTCGGCTTCTACCAGAAGACCGAGAAGGCGCTCGGGATGGAGGACGACCACGTCCCCGACAGCGAGATCGGGCGCTGGACCGAGCAGGCCGAACGCCTCGGCAGGGCGCTCACGTCGAGTGCCCTCTACGCCAGGCACGCCACCTCCGTCGAGGTGGCGTGGCTGTTCCAGCACGCGGCCTCCGGCGCGCTCGGCGACCCGCCGCCGTCGGCCAGCCCGAAGCGGCGCTGGGGCAAGGGCGAGATCGAGTCGCTGGTCGAGGGGGAGATCCACAACGGCAGGTCGCTGCTGCGCATCGTGCAGCCGCAGGGCGACTCGTACGTGGCCTACCTGTCGTTCGCGAGGTTCCCCGACCTCATGCCGTTCCCGGACGGCGAGCCGTGGATGCACTTCGCGGACCAGCTCGCCTTCCCCGTGGAGATCTCGTCGCGGATGCGGCTGATCCCGCCGGTCAAGGCGTCCAAGGACGTCGCGCGCAAGCTCGCGCACGCCCGCGACATGGACCACCACATCCGCGAGGCCGGCGCGGAGGCGCCGCTGGCGCTGGCCGAGCAGATCGACGCGGCCCGCATGCTGGAGCACGGCATCACGAAGGAACGGCTGCCCTTCGTGTACGGCTGGCACCGCCTGATCGTGTCGGCCCCCACCGAGGACATCTGCGTGCAGCGCGTCGAGGCGGTCGTCGAGCACTACCGCGACATGGGCATCGACGTGGTCAACTCGACGGGCGACCAGTTCTCGCTGTTCTGCGAGACGCTGCCGGGCGAGAAGGTACGCGTCAACGCCTACGCGCAGCGGCAGCCCCTGCGTACCATCGCGGGCGGCATGGCCACCGCCACCGTCGACCTCGGCGACCGGCTGGGCGACGGCACCGAGGGCTGGCTCGGCCCGTACATCGGCGAGACCGTCGGCAGGGCCCGCAGCATCGTGCACTTCGACCCGCTGCTGGCGGCCTCCCGCAACCGGCCGACCGCCATCGCGATCACCGGCGAGCCCGGCGGCGGCAAGACCACGCTCGCGCTGCTGATGATCTACCAGATGGCGCTCAGGGGCGTGACGGTCGCGGTGATCGACCCGAAGGGCGACGCCGAGTCGCTGGTGCGGCTGCTGGAGAAGCGGGGCCGCAAGGCCCGCATCATCCCGCTGGGGTCGGCGGCGCCGGGGCTGCTCGACCCGTTCTCGTTCGGCGACGACATCGCGGCGAAGAAGACCATGGCCACCGAGACGTTGAGGCTGCTGCTGCCCCGCATGTCGGAGGAGCGCGAGTCGGCCATGATCCAGGCGGTGGCCGCGGTCTCCAACGCGCCCGACCCGTCGCTGGGCAAGGTCGTCGACTTCCTGGAGCAGGCCGACGACCCCGCCTCGAAGAACCTGGGCGCGGTGCTGCGCTCCATGTCGGAGATGCACCTGGCCAGGCTCTGCTTCGACCCCTCGGGCGGCGACCAGATCGACAGCGAGGGGTGGACGACCGTGTTCACGCTGGGCGGGCTGACCCTGCCCGACGTGGCCACGACCAGGGACGACTACTCCTACGAGCAGCGGCTGTCGGTGGCGCTGCTCTACCTGGTCTCCCAGTTCGCGCGCAGGCTGATGAACGGCCTCGACCGGCGCGCCCCCAAGGCGATCTTCCTGGACGAGGCGTGGGCGATCACCTCCACGCCCGAGGGCGCCAAGCTGGTGCCCGAGGTCAGCCGGATGGGCCGCTCCCGCAACACCGCCCTCGTGCTGGTCTCCCAGAACGCGGGCGACCTGCTCAACGAGCAGGTGACCAACTGCCTGTCGTCCGTCTTCGCGTTCAGGTCCACCGAACGGGTGGAGGTGGACCACGTCATGTCCCTGCTCGGGGTGGAGCCGTCGGAGGAGCACAAGGCCGTGCTGCGCTCGCTCGGCAACGGCGAATGCGTATTCCGTGATCTGGATGGCAGGGCGGGGCGGATCGGAGTAGACCTGATCTCCGAGGATCTTCTCCGTTGGCTCGACACGAACCCGACGCACGACAAACCCGACGGCAGCGGGCATGATGATCTTCAGGGGGGCGTGGGCAGGGCGCAGGAGGTACGGTCATGAAGATCCGGCTGTCTCGACGGCTCGCACTGGCACTGGCGCTCGTCACGAGCATTCTCGTGATGCCGATCGTGGTGGGCGGGCTGTCGGCCCCGGCCGCCGCGGCGCCCTGTGACCTGTCGGGCCCGCTCAACCCGGAGATGGTCGGCGGCGGCACCGACGGCCTGATCCAGGCGCCGGCCGTCGAAGGCGCGCCGCAGACGCCGACCACCAACTACTCCCAGTTCGGCATGAGCGGCCAGTTCTGGCACACCCACGACCTGGGCTGCTCCGACTACGTGGCCGTGCTCGGCAACATGTGGGCCAACGGCATCTTCACCGCGGCCAAGGCCATCGACCGGCTGACGATCACCACGTACCAGGCGGCGGCGACGGAGGGACCGCTCCAGGCGATCAAGGACGTGGTCGACGACATCATCACGAACCTCTCCAAAGCCATGTACTGGCCCTTCCTCCAGCCGATCGTCATCCTCGGCGCCATCTGGCTGGCCTGGTACGGGCTGATCCGCAAGCGCGCCACCACGACCGCCGAGGGCGTGATCTGGATGGTGCTCGCGGTCACCGTGGCAGTCTGGTTCCTCAGCCGTCCCGGCGACTTCACGGGCCTGGGCAAGGTCGTGACCGACAAGACCGGCGAGGTCGTCAACTCGGCCTTCTCCGGCCTGCCGGGCGCGGGCGGCGCCTCCTGCCTGCCGCCGCCCGGCGGCGCCGACGCGAAGGTCCAGGCCGGCGGCTACGCCCAGACCGGCACGCCGGGCGTCGACCAGAACGCCGACGCGCTGTGGTCCACGCTGGTCTGCAAGCCGTGGCTGGTGGGCCTGTTCGGCACCGCCGACCCGCAGCAGCCGATCGTGCGCGACTGGGGTCGCAAGGTGCTGGAGATGCAGTCGGTCCCGCGGGCCGTGGCCGGCCAGCCGGCGCCCGACGTGGGCGCCCGCCAGTCGGAGTACGCCTCGCTGGCCGACAAGCTCAAGAACGACCCCGTCTACACCGTCTTCTCCGGCCGTGACTGGTCCAACCGGCTCGGCGTGGCGGTCGGCGCGTTCATCGCGGCGATCGTGGCCGGCCTGCTCATCTTCCTGGTGGCGGTCTCGCTGCTGGTGCTGAAGGTGGGCTTCCTGCTGCTGCTGATCCTCGGGCCCGTGTTCCTGCTGATCGGCGTCCATCCGGGCAGCGGCCGGATCGTCGCCATGCGCTGGGTGGAGATGCTCGTCGGCACGCTGCTCAGGCAGGCCGTGCTCACACTCGTGCTCAGCGTCCTCGTCTACGGGTACGCGCTGATCATCTCCACGGCCATGCCATGGGGTCTGCAGGTGCTGTTCATGGCCCTGCTGACGATCGCGGTGTTCTTCTACCGCAGGCCGTTCCAGCACCTGTTCGCCTCGATGAACGGCCACACGGTCACCACCCGCATGCTGGGCGAGGCGGCGAGCTCGTCGGTCCTCGAGCGTTCCGCGGGCGCGCTGCCGCCGGTCGCCTCGGCCAGGATCGGCCGCTGGGGGCTGCGCAAGGCCGAGCCGATCATCAGGGCGGCCGGCGCGGCCAACGCGGCGGGCGCCGCGGCCACGGCGGCGGCCACCGCGGGGCAGGCCCGGGTACGCGCCGAGGAGGGCGAGGGCGTTCCCTTGGGCACCCGCGTACCGGCCACGGCAGCGCCGCTGGACACCGACCAGCAGGGCGGCAAGGCGGGCGCCAGGGCTCCGATGGAGCCGCGCAGGGGTACGGCGCCGCCGCTCAACCTGGGCACGACGCCCACGCGCACGCGCGGTCCCGCAGGGGGCGGCCCCCGGGTGGCCGGCGCGGCCGGTGGCACGGCCTCCGGCGGCTCCAGTGGCTCAGGTGGCTCGGGCGGCGGCTGGTTCGGCGGCCGGTCCGGCGGCGGCTGGGCGTCCCGCGGCGGTTCGGCGTCGGGGTCGCGTAGTTCGTCCGGCGGGTCGCGCGGCTCCCGGTTCGGCGGCTCGGGCGGCTCGGGCGGCACGCGTTCGCGCGGGAGCGGCGGCGGGCTGTTCGGCGGCGGCTCAGGTGGCTCCGGTGGTTCCGGCGGCGGATCGCGTGGCGGTTCGGGTGGCGGTTCGGGTGGCGGGCTTTTCGGCGGCGGCGGTTCGAGGTCCAACGGCGCCACCCGGTCGGGCGGCGGCTCCAGGCCGTCCGGCGGCTCGTCCGGCTCCCGGATCTTCGGCTCGGACGAGCCCTCGTCCCGCACCTCCGAGGCTCCTCCGCTCTGGCTGCGCGGCAGCCGCAACGGCGGCTCCGGAGGAGACAGCCCGGATGTGCCGTTCTGGCTCAAGCCGAACAACCCGGACAAGGACTGAACGAACATGGTGCAGGGAGGTGACAGGCGGGGGGTGGCCTTCGCCGTCGTCGTCGTGGTCATCGCCGCGGTCGGCATCTACCTGACCATGTGGCCCGACCCGGAGGAGCAGGCCGGGCCCGGTCAGGAGCCGGCGAGGGTCGTCAGCGCGCCGGCTCCGTCGAGCACGCCGCTGGCGACCGCGAGCGCCGCCCCGTTCGACATCTACTCGTTCCTGCCGATGAAGAAGGAGCAGCTGGCCGCGACGGCGGACCTGGCCGAGCGGTTCACCGCCGACTACGGCACCTTCAGGTACGACGAGGACCCGGCGGCGTACGCGACCCGCGTGAAGGCGTACACGACGGCCGAGCTCGGCAACGAGCTGACCAGGACCATGACCTCGGCGGGCACCGTCGAGCAGAACCGCAACGACCAGATCGTCTCCAAGGCCACGGCCAGGCTGAAGGAGATCAGGCAGATCGAGAAGAACTCCATCATCTTCGTGGTCGCCTCGGCCAGGCAGGTCACCGCCAAGAGCGGTAACCAGACGGCTCAGGAGGAGTACGCGGTCACGGTGACCCAGTCGGGAGCCGACTGGCGGATCTTCGACATCCGGCCTGCCACGGAGGGCCAGGAGGGGGACACCTCGGGGTGAAGCTCTCACGTACCCGGCTGGCGCTGATCATCGGTGCCGCCGGCGTGCTGCTCCTGGTGGCGGTCGTCGTGTCGCCGATGCTGCTGATCTCGATGCCGTCGTTCCTCAGCGACGGCGGCACCTCGCCCGACTGCAACGACACCACGCAGGTGGAGGAGGTGTCCGACTCGGCGACGTCGGACATCCCCTCCGAATACCTGGAGTTCTACAAGCAGTACGGCAAGAAGATCGGCGTCCAGTGGAACATCCTGGCCGCCGTGGGCAAGCGCGAGACCGACCACGGCCGCTCCAACCTGCCGGGCGTCAAGAGCGGCACCAACTACGCGGGCGCGGCCGGGCCGATGCAGTTCCTGATCTCCACGTGGGGCGGCAAGGCCAGGGTCGCGATGTCGTCGAAGTTCACCGGGTACGCCTCCGACGGTGACGGCGACGGGGTCGGCGACATCTACAACCCGGCCGACGCGATCCTCGGCGCCGCGCGGATGCTCAAGCGCAACGGAGCCCCGGAGAACGTACGGCAGGCGCTGTTCGTCTACAACCGGGCCTGGTGGTACGTGGACCAGGTCGAGGCGATCGCCAGGAAATACGCCAAGTCGGGCGACGTCAAGGTGCCGCCGCAGGCTTCGGAGGAATGCGACGACTCGCTGGTGGAGGCCGCGCCGAGCGACATCGTGGCCAAGATTTTGGAATACGCGCTGGCGCAGCGCGGCAAGCCGTATCTGTGGGGCGGGACGGGGCCCGACGCGTTCGACTGCTCGGGCGTCATCTTCGCGGCGTATCGGGAGGCGGGGCTGATGATCCCGCGTACGACGTTCGGGCAGTGGCCGTTCGGCGTGAAGGTTTTAGACGGTCAGGAACAGCCCGGTGACCTGGTGTTCTTCAACGCCGGTCCGGGCACGTCCGCCGACAACCCCGGCCACGTCGGGCTCGTCGTGTCGAAGGGCAAGATGCTGGAGGCCCGGTGCCGGCTGTGCGGGCCGATCAAGGTCACCAGCTACAAGGCCCGGGACAACCGCCTCGGTTTCACCCGCCCCCTGCAGAACCCCGACGTGCTCGAGCAGTTGAAGAAGCTGCAGAATCCTACCCTGTGAATGATTTCGACACGGTCGTGGTGGCCGCGGTGATCGTCGCGCCGGGCGCTCGGGTGCTGGCCGCCCAGCGCGCCGAGCCTCCGGCGCTCGCGGGTGGCTGGGAGTTCCCTGGTGGGAAGGTGGATCCCGGCGAGAGCGAGACGGCGGCGCTCGTCCGCGAGTGCCGCGAGGAGCTCGGCGTGGAGGTCACGGTGGGTGAGCAGGTGGGCGGGGACTGGGAGCTTTCCGAGGGGTACGTGCTGCGCGTCTGGCTGTGCTCGCTGCCCTCGGGGGTCCCGGAGGCCCGGGAGCACCTGGCGCTGCGGTGGCTGGGGCCCGGCGAGTACTACTCGGTCGAGTGGCTCGGGGCGGATCTGCCCGTTATGAAGACTGTGGAGAATCTGCTCCTTTCGCGGGATTAGGTGCCTCCTCTGTGTGACAGAATGACTACCAAGAGTGACATCTGTCGCAGCGGGGGAGTTGGGAGTGATGCGGCGTGGCTGGATCATTGCGGGTGCACTGATCCTTGCGGCTGTGCCCTCCGTGCCTTTGGCGGCCTCCCGGGTGTCGCTGGTGCTGGAGCGGGTGAGCACGCCCGGGGTGTGGATCAGGACGGGCGACGTCCAGCGGTTCCGGGTGCGGCTGAACGGGATGGCCGACGGGGTCAAGGTGGCGATCGCGGCCAGCCCGGCGGCGGCGCTGACGCAGGTGTCCTGCGCCCCGGCGGCGCCGGGCACGCCCTTCGCGCCCGCCGCGGAGGCGAGCCTGGGGGCGGCCCGGGGCGGCGTGCGGGCCGCGCGGGCGCTGGCGGCCCAGGCGCTGAGCGTCACGGGCGGCTCGGTGCTGCCGAGCGCGGTCCCGCCCGGGACGCGGGTGTGCGAGCTGGGCGACCTCGCCGGCGAGCGGGAAGTGGACGTGACGCTCACCACGCCGTCGGGGGCGAAGCAGGTGGTGCTCGCGGCGGTGGCCGGGATGCGGGCCGACGCGGGCGGCCCGCTGACGACCAAGACCAAGACGGCCGCAACGCGCGTCATGGACGAGGAGCCGGGCTTCAGCGGCCCGGCGGTCCGCGTGAGCCCGGAAGAGCCTCTGCCCGGCGTGCCCGGCGCGGCTCCGGGGAAGAGCCGCGAGTACGCCCAGGCGAAGGAACGACTCCTCGCTCAACTGCAACAGCCCGCCCCGCCCGCACGGGCCTGGGCGAAGGTGCAAGCCGACGCGGAGGCGCCAGAGGTCGCCGGGGCGCAGGCCAGACGCCGGTTGCTGGCCGGGGCCGGCGTGCTGCTCGAGGGGCAGTGGCCCGCCGAAGCGGCCGCGCCGCGGCGTGAGGCGGCCGGAGGGACCGCGCGCCGGCTGAAGGGCGGCGTGCCGCAGGCGCCCCGGCAGCCCCGGATGATGCCGCAGTGGCCTCAGGGCGTGCCGGGCCTTGAGCTGCCCCAGGCTGTGCCGCAGGCGCCCGGGCTGGCTCAGGCCGTGCCGCAACTGCCCCAGGGCCTGCAGCGGCTGCCTCAGGCCGCGCCGCAGTTGCCCGAGGGCCTGCAGCGGCCTCAGGCCGCGCCCCAGCTACCTCAAGGCCTCCCGCAGCTGCCTCAGGGGCTGCCGCAGGTGCCGCAGTTGCCCCAAGGTCTGCCGCAGGCTCCTCAGGGCCTGCAGCGGCTGCCGGAGGCCGTGCCGCAGCCGGTGCCCGGCGCTCCGCCCGCGCTGGTCCTGCCTGGCGCGTCGCCCCCGCTGGGGGCCGCGCCTCTCCTGCCCGGCATGGCGGCGCCGCAAGCCGCTCCAGGAGCGGCCGGGCAGCCCGCGCGCGGCGCCGAAGGCGTGGTCCCGCTGCCGTGGAATGTGGCCGCGGCGCGGAAGCACGCCCGCCCTGTCGCATGGGCGAGCCCGCTGGACGGTCCGAAGGGGCTGCCGGTCGTCGCCGGAGGCATCGGAGCGCTGCTGGGTGCCCTGTGGTTGATTGGCACGGTGCAAAGACGCCGAAAAAGCAAAACGTAGGTTAATTCGGGCTTTACTGTTACTTTGACCCGACTAGTATTCCCTTGACCAAGGTTCCGGGATACGCGGAGGGCACCGGTGGCACGCACGCGAGCGACGGCCGCGTCCGCTGTCGTCCTGGCGCTGGGCCTGGCCGGCGTCGGAGCGACACCGTTCATCGTACAGAGCGCGAGTGCGTCCGTGTCGGCGTACCAGCCGGTCGAGCCCTGTGACATCGGCGAGGTGTGCGACACCACGCCGGAGACCACCGTCACGGTCACCGAGACGGCGGGCACGCCGGAGCCCGAGGAGCCGGAGACGACGATCACCAAGACCGTCACCTCGACTCCGACGAAGGCCAGCAAGACCCCCAAGCCGACCAAGAGCACGACGCCGCCGGCGACCACCAGCGCCCCGCCGCAGCAGAACCAGAACCCCCAGCCGCTGCCCACCCAGTCGATCGAGACGCCCCCGACGACCCCCTCGCAGACCGCCTCCGAGCCGTCCATCGACATCCCGGAAGTCGCGTCCTCCGAGCCGGTCACGGCGCCGTCGGTGCAGCCGAGCGACACGCAGCCCGCCTCCTCCGAGGAGGTGCCGCTGGAGCTGCGGAACGCGGCGCCGGAGTTCGACCAGAAGTCGCTGACGCAGAAGCTCAGCATCCCCGCGCTGGTGCTGGTCCTGCTCGCGCTCTTCGCCGTCCTGATCTTCGAGGGACGCCTCCGCCGGATGGCCCACGCGGCCGCCGTGCGCAAGGCCGGGCCGCCGATGGGCCGGCCGGACATGCCTCCGCCTCCTCCGGGCGGCGGCTACCCCGCGGGCCCCGGTTACTACACCACGGCGGGCTTCCCCGCGCCCGGCTACCCGGGCGGCACGGCGTACGCGCCGATCATCAGCTTCGTCCCCGTGCAGACGTATCCGAGCGGCCCGGTCCCCGGCTACGAGGAGCACCAATACCCGCCCCAGGGCTACGCGCAGGAGCCCCCGCCGCCGCCGGTGGCGGAGCCCATGGTGCTGCACCCGGACGAGTTCGACTCCTTCAACCACGAGCCGCCCAAGCCCAAGGAGTTCCGCGACCCGTTCGAGCCGCTGGTCCCGGCGGACCCGCCGCCGGCGGACATCCCGCCGGGCGGCGGCGACCCGTACGAGGTCCCCGGCCAGGAGCGCCCGCTCGGACCGGTCTCGGCGTCGGAGTCCGGCGACTCGGAGCCGTGGCAGGGCGGCCAGTCCCTGTTCGACCCGCCGGACCGGAACCAGGAGCAGCAGGCGTACGACCCGCCGCCCTACCTGGCGCCCGACGCGGAGGCGACCGTCATCCAGCCGCTGCCGCCGGAGCCCGGGCAGCCGGAGCAGACCAAGGAGATGCCGGACCCCAAGCGCAGGCGCTGGGGCCGCAAGAAGTAGCCGGGAAACGAAATGAGGGGGCTGGAGATCCAGCCCCCCTCATTCGTGCGTGCCTACTTGGCGCGCTTGAAGATCTTGTTGCCGAGCCACACCAGCGGGTCGTACTTGCGGTCCGCCACGCGCTCCTTCATCGGGATCAGCGCGTTGTCGGTGATCTTGATGTGTTCGGGGCAGACCTCGGTGCAGCACTTGGTGATGTTGCAGTAGCCGAGCCCGTGCTGGTCCTGCGCCGCCTCCTGGCGGTCGGCCACGTCGTACGGGTGCATGTCCAGCTCGGCGATCCGCATGAGGAACCGGGGGCCGGAGAAGTCGGCCTTGTTCTCCTCGTGGTCGCGGATGACGTGGCAGACGTTGTTGCACATGAAGCACTCGATGCACTTGCGGAACTCCTGGGACCGCTCGACATCGACCTGCTGCATCCGGTACTCGCCGGGCCGGACGCCGGCCGGCGGCGTGAAGGACGGGATCTCCCGCGCCTTCTGGTAGTTGAACGACACGTCCGTCACCAGGTCCTTGATGACCGGGAACGTCCGCATCGGCGTGACCGTGATGGTCTCGTCCTCCTCGAAGGTGGACATCCGGGTCATGCAGCCCAGCCGCGGCTTGCCGTTGATCTCCATGCTGCACGAGCCGCACTTGCCGGCCTTGCAGTTCCAGCGCACCGCCAGGTCGGGCGCCTGCGTGGCCTGCAGCCGGTGGATGATGTCGAGGACGACCTCGCCCTCGTTCACCTCGACGGTGAAGTCCTCGAGCTTGCCCTCACCGCCCTCACCGCGCCAGACCTTGAACTTCGCCTTGTAGCTCATTTCGAAATCCCGTCGAACTCGGTCATCTCTTCGTCGGTGAGGTACTTCTTCAGCTCGTCCCGGTCGAACAGGGTGATCAGGTCGTCGCGCATGCTCGACTGGAGCTTCTCCTCGACCTTGACCGTGGAGCCGTCCTCGGTGGAGCAGACGAGCAGCTTGCGGCGCCATTCCGGGTTCATTCCGGGGAAGTCGTCGCGGGTGTGCCCGCCGCGGCTCTCCTCGCGCAGCAGCGCGGCGCGCGCCACGCACTGCGAGACCAGCACCATGTTGCGCAGGTCGATCGCGAGGTGCCAGCCAGGGTTGTAGATGCGGGACCCGGCCGCGCCGACCACCTGGGCGCGCTCCTTGAGCTTCTCCACGACCTGGAGCGCCTCGGCGACCTCCTCGGCCTTGCGGATGATGCCGACCAGGTCGTTCATCGTCCTCTGGAGCTCGTGGTGGACCTCGTACGGGTTCTCGCCGTCGCGGCCCAGCGGCTCCAGCGCCTCCTGCCGGGCCTCCTCCACGAGCTCGGGCAGGACCCGGGGCCTGGCCTCCAGCGAGTCCACGTACGCCGCCGCGCCCGCGCCCGCCCGGCGCCCGAACACCAGCAGGTCGGACAGCGAGTTGCCGCCCAGCCGGTTGGAGCCGTGCATGCCGCCGGACACCTCGCCCGCGGCGAAGAGCCCCGGCACGGCCGCCGCGCCGGTGTCCGCGTCCACCTCGACGCCGCCCATGATGTAGTGGCAGGTCGGGCCCACCTGCATGGGCTCGGCGGTGATGTCGACGTCGGCCAGTTCCTTGAACTGGTGGTGCATCGACGGCAGCCGCTTCTTGATCTCCTCGGCGGGCAGCCGGGTCGAGACGTCGAGGAAGACGCCGCCCTGGGGTGAGCCGCGGCCGGCCTTCACCTCGGCGTTGATCGCGCGGGCCACCTCGTCACGCGGCAGGAGCTCCGGCGGGCGCCGGTTGTTGGCCTGGTCGGTGTACCAGCGGTCGCCCTCCTCCTCCGTGGTCGCGTACTTGTCCTTGAAGACGTCCGGGATGTAGTCGAACATGAAGCGCTTGCCCTCGGAGTTGCGCAGCACGCCGCCGTCACCGCGGACGGACTCGGTGACGAGGATGCCGCGCACGGAGGGCGGCCAGACCATCCCGGTGGGGTGGAACTGGATGAACTCCATGTTGATCAGGTTCGCGCCGGCGAGCAGGGCCAGCGCGTGGCCGTCGCCGGTGTACTCCCAGGAGTTGGACGTGACGACGTACGACTTGCCGATGCCGCCGGTGGCCAGGACCACGGTGGGCGCATCGAAAAGCACGAAGTTTCCGGTCTCGCGCCAGTAGCCGAACGCGCCCGAGATCCGCTCCTCGTCCTTGAGCAGCCGCGTGATCGTGCACTCGGCGAAGACCTTGATGTAGGCCTCGTAGTCGCCGTGCTTCTCGTAGTCCTCCTGCTGGAGGGCGACGACGCGCTGCTGCAGCGTGCGGATCAGCTCCAGGCCGGTACGGTCGCCCACGTGTGCGAGCCGCGGGTACTCGTGCCCGCCGAAGTTCCGCTGGCTGATCTTGCCGTCCTTGGTGCGGTCGAACAGCGCGCCCCAGGCCTCCAGCTCCCAGACGCGGTCGGGCGCCTCCTTGGCGTGCAGCTCGGCCATCCGCCAGTTGTTGAGGAACTTGCCGCCGCGCATGGTGTCGCGGAAGTGCACCTGCCAGTTGTCGGCCGGATTGACGTTGCCCATCGCGGCGGCCGCGCCGCCCTCGGCCATGACGGTGTGCGCCTTGCCGAACAGCGACTTGCACACGATCGCCGTCTTCTTGCCCTGCTGGCGGGCCTCGATCGCGGCCCGCAGGCCGGCGCCGCCCGCGCCGATGACGACGACGTCGTATTCGTGACGCTCTGTGTTAAGCGAGTTATCCACTGAAGCTGGTCCTTACGCGTACGGGAAGGCGATGATGCCCTTGGCCACCAGGCGGACGTACAGGTCGGCGCCCATGACGGAGAACATCGAGGCCCACGCGAGGGGTTGGTGCTTGGCGTTGAGCTTGGACACGAACGTCCAGGCCCGGTAGCGCAGCGGGTGGCGAGAGAAGTGGTTGAGCCTGCCCGCGGTGATGTGCCTGCAGGAGTGGCACGACAGCGTGTAGGCGTTGATCAGGACGGCGTTGACGACCAGGATCCAGGTGCCCAGGCCGATCGGCTTGTGGACGAGCGCCAGGACGGCGTCGTAGGCCAGGATGAGGCCGATCACGATGGCCGCGTAGAAGAAGTAGCGGTGCACGTTCTGCAGGATCAGCGGGAAGCGCCGCTCACCGGTGTACTTGCCGTGCGGCTCCTGGACGGCGCACGCCGGAGGCGAGAGCCAGAAGGAGCGATAGTAGGACTTGCGGTAGTAGTAGCAGGTAAGCCGGAAACCGCCCGGCAGGCCGAGAATGAGCAGCCCCGGCGGCAGTGCGTACCAGTCGCCGAACGGCGCCAGGCCGAACAGCCGGGCCCCCTCGGGACACGACGTCGCCAGACAGGGCGACGAGAACGGCGCTATGTAGGGATCGACGAAATAGCTGTTGTCGATGATCGCCCACACGCCGTAGACAAGGAATGAGCTGAGCCCGAGGAACGTCAGCAGCGGAACAAGCCACCATCTGTCGGTACGCAGGGTGCGCACCTTGACTTGCGCTCGCTGCCTTCTGACCGGAGCGTCGGGCGTAGTCTGGGTCATCGCGGACCTCTCCACCTCCCGCGGACCCGTGTCGCGCAGGGGGTCCGTGGTTTTCGTATTCGCTGGGCGCGCGGCGGCGAGCGACGGCTCAGGCGCGCGTTGGTGGGGGATACGTTACGACGACAGCATGCGAATTTGTGAGCGGGGTCACTCACAATTTCGATGCTTAGCTGTGATTCCTGTCACGTACGCCCGTCAGGGGCGCTGCCCTTGGGCGGGCAACTTAACCACAGTCACGAAAAAATCGTCTATCTGCCGGACAACCCGGATAAATTGCTCAAAGTCCACCGGCTTGGACACATACGCGTTGGCATGCAACCGGTAACTGTGCAGGATGTCCTCCTCCGCCTCAGAGGTCGTCAGGATCACCACCGGGATCGTCCGCAACCCGGCGTCGGCCTTGACCTCGGCCAGCACCTCCATGCCGCTCATCCTCGGCAGGTTGAGGTCGAGCAGGATGAGGTCGGGCCGCGGCGCGTCGGTGTATCCGTCCTCGTTACGCAGGTACGCCATCGCCTGCTCACCGTCGTTGACCACGTTGAGCCGGTTTCGCACCTTGTTGAAGTCGAAGGCCTCCTTGGTGAGCAGGATGTCACCCTGGTCGTCCTCCACCAGAAGCACCTCGATGGGGCGCCCCTCATTCATCGTCGTCTCCCGCGGCCGGCAGTGTCCAGCGGAACGTCGTGCCCTGGCTCTCGGCATCGCCGTCGAGCCAGAGCTGTCCGCCGTGGTACTCGACGATCTTGCGGCAAAGTGCCAGCCCGATGCCAGTACCCGGATACACGTCGCGGGGGTGGAGTCGCTGGAAGATCAGGAAGATGCGGTCGGCGTACTTGGGCTCGACCCCGATGCCGTTGTCGGAACAGCTGAACTCCCACATGTCGCCGGACCTGGTGGCCCCGATGTGGATGCGCGGGGACGCCTCGGAGCGGAACTTGATCGCGTTCTCGATCAGGTTCTGGAACAGCTGCGTGAGCTGCACCCGGTTGCCCCTGACCGCGGGCAGCTCGTCCCTGGTGACCGTGGCCTCGGTGTCCTCGATCGTGGCCGACAGGTTCTCCAGCGCCGTGTCGAGCGCCTTCCCCGCGTCGACCGTGGTCCGCTCGCCGGTCACCCGGCCGACCCTGGAGAAGTCGAGCAGGTCGTTGATCAGCAGCTGCATGCGCTTGGCGCCGTCGACGGCGTAGTGGATGTACTGCTTGGCCCGATCGTCGAGCTGGGAGCCGTAGCGCTGCTCCAGCATCTGCGTGAAGCTGGCGACCTTGCGGAGCGGCTCCTGGAGGTCGTGGCTGGCCACGTACGCGAACTGCTCCAGCTCCCCGTTGGACCGGCGCAGCTCCTCGGCCTGGTCGTCGGCCGTCCGCCAGGCCGACACGATGCGGCCGCGCATGGAGTCGACGTGGCTGGACAGCTCGGCCAGCTCCGCCGGCCTGTCGACGTGCAGGGCGTGGTCGAAGTCGCCGGCCGCCACGGTGCGGACCTGCTGGGTCAGCTGGTCGATGGGCTTCAGCACGACGTACCGGATGATGAAGGCCAGCGCGATGCCGAACGCGAGCATCACCGCGAAGAGCACGATCAGCGCCAGATTGAGCTGGTCGAGCTGCTGCTCGACGGCGGGCACCTGGGCCAGCGCGCGAGCCCGCGCGCTGAACATCATCGCGACCACGATCCCGGCCAGGAGCACGACGCCGGCCACCAGCCCCATGACCAGGAACCAGCGGGCCACGGGCAGCCTGCCCAGCCCGGTCGGCTCCTTGGGGGGAGGCAGCGGGTTGATGCTCATGGTCTCCTCCTCCGGACCAGGACCACGGCGAGGTCGTCGCTCAGCGTGCCCACGTGCTTGATGAGCCGGTCGAGGTCGATGGCGCCGTGCTCGCGTACGAGATCGAGCAGGCCCTCCACGCCGAGCAGCTCCTGGCCCTCGCCCACCACGGCCTCGATGAGGCCGTCGGTGTAGAGCATCATGGACCACTCGTCGCCCAGCGGCACGTCGATCATCGACCACTCCGCGTCCGAGAAGATCCCGAGCGGCGGCCCGGAGGGCGTGCCGTCGACCACCTGGACGGCGCCGTCGCGCACCAGCACCGGCGGCGGGTGCCCGACCACGCGCATCCTGGCGTGCCGCAGGTCGGGGCTGATCGTGGCCATGCACAGCGTGGTGAAGATCTCGGGGGTCTTGCGCTCGGCCCGCAGCACGGCGTCCATCGTGCGCAGCAGCGTGTCGTCCGTCTGACCGGCGAGGACCAGCGTGCGCCAGGCGACGCGCAGCGCCACGCCGAGCGCCGCCTCGTCGGGGCCGTGCCCGCACACGTCGCCGACCACGATGTGCACCGAGCCGTCTGCCGTCTGCACGGTGTCGAAGAAGTCGCCGGCCAGCGTGCCGCCGCTGCCCGGCAGGTAGCGGGTGACGTGCTCGATCGCCTCGGTACGCAGCAGAGGGCCGGGGAGCAGCGCGCCCTGCAGCCTGGCGTTCTCCTTGGCCGTCAGCTCCGCCTGCACGAGGTCGAGATGGGCCAGGTCGGCCCGCTTGCGCTCCATCGAGTATCGGATGGCCCTGGCCAGCAGCCGCTCGTCGATGTCGCCCTTGACCAGGTAGTCCTGCGCGCCGGCCTGGACGGCGGCCACGCCCACGTGCGCGTCCCTGAGCCCGGTGAGCACCAGCACGGCGGTGTGCGGCGCCAGCGCGAGCACCTCCTCCAGGGCCTCCAGGCCGCTCGCGTCGGGCAGCGAGAGATCGACCAGCACGCACTGGATCTGCGACGTCAGCTTGGCCCTGGCCTCCTGCAGGCTGCGTGCCCAGAAGATCTTCGGCGGCGCGGGGGCCTGCTTGAGCAGCTCCTCCACGAGGAAGGCGTCACCGTCGTCGTCCTCGATCAGGAGCAACGTCAGCGTCTCCGAAAGATGTGCCGTCAAAACGCCTCACCAGGGGGGTCGGTCCGTCCAGGTCATTCTGCGATGAGATCCACCCCTTGCGGAAGCGTACCTTCGTGACCGGCCTCCACGACGAACGACAGCAGGGTCTCCCTGAACGCCTGGGCGGCCCTGGTCGGCTCGACGTCCTTGCGCTGGGCCAGCGCGATCGTACGGCTGAGCCCCGGCGGCGCGAGCGGCGTGCCGGACAGCCCGGGGCGCCCGTCGAGGACCATCGAGGGCACCACGGCCACGCCCAGCCCCGCCTCCACGAACCGCAGCACGGCGTCCATCTCGCCGCCCTGCACGGAGAACCTGGGCTCGAACCCGGCCTGCCGGCAGGCCGCCAGCGTGGCCTCGCGCAGGTCGTAGCCGCGCCTGAACATCACCATCTGGCGCCCGCGCAGGGACTCGATCTCCATGTACGGGCCCTTCGGCCGCTCGTGGGAGGGCGCGGCCACCACCAGGTTCTCCCGCAGGATCTCCTCGGTCACCAGCGAGGGGTCGTCGCTCTGCAGCGGCATGATGATCAGCGACAGGTCGAGCTGCCCCCGCGCGAGCGCCCTGACGAGGTCACGCGAGCCGCCCTCCTCCACCAGCAGTTCGATCCCCGGGTACGCGCGGTGGAAGCGCGCCAGCGCGTCGGCCATCAGCCCCGCGCAGAGCGACGGCGTGGCGCCGAGCCGCACCCGGCCCCGGCGGAGCCCGGCGAGCTGGGCCACCTCCTGCCTGGCGGTGTCGGCGTCGGCGAGGATCCTGCGGGCGAGCGGCAGCAGCGCCTCACCGGCCGGCGTCAGCGTGACGTTGCCCCGGGCCCGGGAGAACAGCGGGGCGCCCAGATCGGCCTCCAGGGCCTTGATCTGCTTGCTGAGCGACGGCTGCGCGACCCTCATGCGCTCGGCTGCCTGGGTGAAGTGCCTGGCCTCCGCGACCGCCACGAAGTACGCGAGCTGCTGCAACTGCATGTGATTTTCCTCGCACCGAGCGGCGTCGTTTCCGTGGGGCGACCGTACAAACCAGACATCATAGCCGGTGGCTATCGAAACCAGGCCCGTGATGACTTGGACGGATGATTGCTGGATACCTAGCGTTTGAAGGCGTGACTGCCACGATAGAGCGCGGCGCAGCCACCGCGCCTGTTACCGCTCCCAAGAACGCTCCAACGAGCAGGAGGCCCGGCGGGTTCCTGCGCTCGTCGAACGGCAAGAAAGCCGTCATGGCCGTCACCGGGGCCGTGATGGTGCTCTTCCTCGTCCTCCACATGCTCGGCAACCTCAAGATCTTCCTGGGCAGGGACTCGTTCAACGAGTACGCCCACGCGCTGCGTACGCTCCTGGAGCCGATCGCGCCCTATCGGACGGTGCTGACCATCCTCGAGGTCGGCCTCGTCGTGTCGGTCGTCCTGCACATGTGGGCCGCGATCTCGCTGGCCCGCCGCGCCCGCCAGGCCAGGCCGGTCAAGTACGTCGCCAAGAAGTCGCAGGCGAACGGCTACGCGACGCACATCATGCGGTTCGGCGGCCTCACGATCCTGCTCTTCCTCGTCTGGCACCTGCTGGACCTGACCTTCGGCGTCGTGAACCCCAAGGGCTTCGACTCCGCGCCCGCCGACCGGATGATCGCCGGCTTCGACGCGTCCCGGTGGTGGGTGACCCTGATCTACGTGGTCGCCGTCGTCATGGTCGGCCTGCACCTGCGGCACGGCATCTGGAGCGCCTTCCAGACCCTCGGCTGGGCCAACCGCACGCGGAACAAGGCCCTCCGGCCGGTCGCCGGGCTGGTGTCCGCCGTGCTGGTCATCGGGTTCCTGGCGCCGCCGCTCGCGATCACCTTCGGAGTTGTGAAGTAATGAAGTTCACGGAAGGCCCGGAGATCCGGGACACCAAGGCTCCGGCCGGGCCCATCGAGGAGCGGTGGGAGAAGCGGAAGTTCGGCGCGAAGCTGGTCAACCCCGCCAACAAGCGCAAGCTCAACGTGATCGTGGTCGGCACCGGCCTGGCGGGCGGCTCGGCCGCGGCGACGCTGGGTGAGCTGGGCTACAACGTCACGTCGTTCTGCTACCAGGACACGCCGCGCCGCGCGCACTCCATCGCCGCGCAGGGCGGGATCAACGCCGCCAAGAACTACCGCGGCGACGGCGACAGCATCTACCGGCTCTTCTACGACACGGTCAAGGGCGGCGACTTCCGCGCCCGCGAGTCGAACGTCTACCGCCTGGCCCAGGTCTCGGTGAACATCATCGACCAGGCCGTGGCCCAGGGCGTCCCCTTCGCCCGCGAGTACGGCGGCCTCCTCGACACCCGCTCCTTCGGCGGCGCCCAGGTCTCCCGTACGTTCTACGCCCGCGGCCAGACGGGCCAGCAGCTCCTGCTGGGCGCGTACCAGGCGCTGGAGCGGCAGATCGCGGCCGGGACCGTGACCATGCACACCCGGCACGAGATGCTCGACGTGATCGTCTCCGACGGGCGGGCGCGCGGCGTCATCGTGCGCGACATGGTGACCGGCGAGATCGAGCGCCACCTCGCCGACGCCGTGGTGCTGGCCACGGGCGGCTACGGGAACGTGTTCTTCCTGTCCACGAACGCCAAGGGCTGCAACACGACGGCGATCTGGCGGGCGCACGAGCGCGGCGCGTACTTCGCCAACCCCTGCTACACGCAGATCCACCCGACCTGCATCCCCGTCTCCGGCGAGTACCAGTCGAAGCTGACGCTGATGTCCGAGTCGCTGCGCAACGACGGCCGCGTCTGGGTGCCGCTGCGCAAGAACGACACCCGCGCCCCCGGGGACATCCCGGACGAGGAGCGCGACTACTACCTGGAGCGGATCTACCCCGCCTTCGGCAACCTGGTCCCGCGTGACATCGCCTCCCGCGCCGCCAAGAACGTCTGCGACGAGGGCCGCGGCGTCGGTCCCGGCGGCCTGGGCGTCTACCTGGACTTCCGCGACGCCATCGGGCGTCTCGGGCGCGACGCCGTGGAGAAGAAGTACGGCAACCTCTTCGAGATGTACGAGCGCATCACCGGCGAGAACCCGTACGACGTGCCGATGCGCATCTACCCGGCCGTCCACTACACGATGGGCGGGCTGTGGGTGGACTACGACCTGCAGTCCACGATCCCGGGCCTGTTCGTCGTCGGCGAGGCCAACTTCTCCGACCACGGCGCGAACCGCCTCGGCGCCTCGGCGCTGATGCAGGGCCTGGCCGACGGCTACTTCGTCCTGCCGACCACCCTCGGCGACTACCTGGCCGCCGGTCCGTTCGGCGACGTGGACGAGGAGGCCGTGGCGGAGGCCGAGATCAAGGTCCGGAACAAGATCGACCGGCTCCTGGCCGTGAACGGCACCCGTACCCCCGACTCCTTCCACCGCGAGCTGGGCAAGCTCATGTGGGACTACTGCGGCATGGAGCGCACCGAGGAGTCGCTGCGCAAGGCGCTGGAGCGCATCCCCGAGCTGCGCGCGGAGTTCTGGCAGAACGTCAAGGTCAGCGGCACGGCGGAGGAGCTGAACCAGGTCCTGGAGAAGGCCGGCCGCGTCGCCGACTTCTTCGACCTGGCCGAGCTCATGTGCCTGGACGCCCTGGTCCGCACGGAGTCCTGCGGCGGCCACTTCCGCGCCGAGTCCCAGGACGCCGACGGCGAGGCGCTGCGCGACGACGAGCACTTCGCGCACGTGTCGGCCTGGGAGTCCACGCCCGACGGGCCGGTGCTGCACAAGGAAGCGCTCGAGTACGAGTACGTCAAGATGAGCCAGCGGAGCTACAAGTGAACCTGACCCTCAAGGTCTGGCGCCAGAGCGGCCCTACCGATGCCGGCCGGATGGTGACCTACCGAGTCGAGGACGTCTCCCCGGACATGTCCTTCCTGGAGATGCTGGACGTCCTCAACGAGCGTCTCATCCTGGAGGGCGACGACCCGATCGCCTTCGACCACGACTGCCGCGAGGGCATCTGCGGCATGTGCGGCATGGTCATCAACGGCGTCGCGCACGGCGAACAGCGCGCGACGACGACGTGCCAGCTGCACATGCGCCACTTCGAGGACGACGCCACGATCACCATCGAGCCGTGGCGCGCCGCCCCCTTCCCCGTCGTCAAGGACCTGGTCGTGGACCGCAGCGCCTTCGACCGGATCATCCAGGCGGGCGGCTTCGTCTCGGTCCCGGCCGGCTCGGCCCCGGACGCCCACAGCATCCCCGTACGCAAGGAGGACGCGGACTCGGCCTTCGACGCGGCGACCTGCATCGGGTGCGGCGCGTGCGTGGCGGCCTGCCCGAACGGCTCCGCCTCCCTGTTCACCGCCGCCAAGATCACCCACCTGAGCCTGCTGCCCCAGGGCCAGCCGGAGCGCCTGTCCCGCGCCAAGGCCATGGTGGACCAGATGGACGCGGAGGGGTTCGGCGGCTGCACGAACACGGGAGAGTGCACGGCGGTGTGCCCCAAGGGCATCCCTCTGGACACCATCGCCCGCATGAACACCGACTACTTGAAGGCCAACGCCAAGTAGCAGGTTGCACCCCAATTGGACAGTAGGCCGCCCCGAGCAAAAAGGGCTTCCCCAAGGGAGCGCTTCGCGCTCGGGGCTCAGGCTGTTTCCATAAGGCGCCTGTCGGCGCACCCCACGCCTTCGGCGGCTGGTCGGGCCCACCCGTTGCCTGGTTACCGGCTGGGCCTGCCGGAGCCCACCCCGGACCAAGGTCTTCGCCCAGCAGGGGCATACCTTGCAGCGATTCGACAACGCATCGGCCTGGTCTTCGGCTGTACGAGCGGTAGCCGTACGGATATCAGCACTGAGACCGCCTTCGCGGATGTCCCAGCCGTACGCCAAGCTATGATAGTCAGGCCTATCATAGCTGTGACCATGATTACCTGGATGGTGGTGGCGGCATGCTTCGTAAGCCGGAGCGCCTGTTCGGGCGTGACACGGAATGGGAGGAACTGGCTGATTTCGCCAGTGCCCCCGCGAACGGTGCCACCTTGGGGCTGGTCTACGGGCGTCGGCGTCAGGGCAAGACTCTCATGCTCGAACTGCTCGCCCAGGAAACCGGCGGCCTGCTTTTCGCCGCCACCCAGCAGACCGAGGCACAGAACCTGGCCGATCTCGGCGCCGCCTACGCCGCCTATCGCGGGCTGCGGCAGCCGGTCTCGTTCGGCAACTGGCGGGAAGGGCTCGACGAACTGCTCCGGCTCGGCGAGGAGCGGGCGATGCCCGTGATCGTCGACGAATTCCCCTACCTGGTCTCCGCGACCCCGGCGCTGCCGTCGTACCTGCAGCAGGCGTTGAGCCCGACGGGATACGCGAAGGAGCACACTCGTACCCGTCTGATCCTCTGTGGCAGCGCGTTGACCACGATGGCTCAGTTGCTGGGTGGAGGTGCGCCACTACGAGGCCGAGCGGTGCTCGAGCTGATCGTGCGGCCTTTCGGGTTTCGCGATGCCGCTGCCTTCTGGGGCCTGACCGGCGACCCGGAGCTGGCTTTCCGGGTGCATGCCCTCGTCGGAGGTACCCCCGCGTATCTGGAGATGTGCGGTGGGTCAGGTCCGGCTGATCTGGACGGGTTCGATCGATGGGTGCAGCGGCGGTTGCTGAATCCCGCCTCGGCGATGTTTCGGGAAGGTGGGCTGCTGCTCCGGGAGGAGCCTTCGATTTCCGACCCCACCTCGTACGCGGCCACGCTGAGCGCCATCAGCGCGGGCAACCAGCGTCGCTCGGAGATCGCCGCCGCCCTCGGCCGCCCCGTGAGCGCGTTGGCACATTTGCTCAACGGGTTGCGGAGCATCGGCCTCGTCGAACAGGTCGACGACGCGTTGCGTGACAAGCGAAGCGTTTTCCGGATCGCCGAGCCGATCGTCCGCCTGCACCAGTTGATCACGCAGCGCCGCGAGCCCGAGCTCGTCAGCGGCCAGGCCGCCCGCGTCTGGCGTGCCAACGCCGACACGGTCGCCTCGAAGATTTACGGTCCCCACTTCGAAGACCTCGCCCGGGAGTGGTGCTTCCTTCATGCCTCCGGCGACACGCTCGGTGGGATGGCCAGTGCCGTACGCCCGAGCGAAATCCCCTGCCCAGCGCACCGCAAAGGACATGAACTCGACATCGTGGTGACCGAGACCAATTCCTTCGCCACCGATCGGATCATCGCGATCGGTGAGGCCAAGGCCACGCTCGCACCTATGGACGTCCCTCAGCTTCAGCGGCTGGATCACCTGCGTGCGCTGCTTCCAGACGCCCGGATTGGCAAGCAGCCCAAACTGCTGTTGTTCGCACGCTCCGGATTCACCAGCGATCTGGTGGAGGGGGCGCACGGGCGGGCGGACGTTGAGCTCGTGGACCTGAACCGCATGTATTCAGGGGGCTGACGTGCGCGCCGCCATGTGCTTCGCGGGGCGGCCATCCCCCCAGCGGGGGGGAGCGATCAGAAGCGGAACATCTCGGCGAATCGATCGAGTAGCGCGGGATTGCCTTCTATGCGCACGCTGCCGTCGTGGAGTACTTCGTCGGGGGTCCTGCTGCCACTCATCAGTTCGCGGATGGGGTGGCCGGTGAGCCGTTCGATGACGAGGTCGGGGGCGGGGTGCGGGCCGATGCCGACCGTGAGCATTCCATCGATGATCTGCAGGCGGAGCGTGAAATCTCCCATGCGGACCTCGTAGCCGACGGTGACTCCCAGGGCTGCTTCCGGCCGGTAAGTGGTGCGGAAGGACATGGCGACCGACTCGGCGGTGACGAGCTCGCCGGGGCGAGGCTCGGTGAGTGTCCGCGCGCCCCAGCGGCCCAGTGCGATCAGCGCCGGTTCGAGGTCGCGTCCGTAGTCGGTGAGCTCGTAGACGACCGCGCGTTCGGGATGCGGTAGCGCGCGACGGGTGGCCAGTCCTGCCTCTTCGAGTTGTTTGAGGCGGGCCGACAGGATGTTGGTCGGGATGGCGGGCAAGCCCCTGTGCAGGTCCGTGAAGCGCTTGGCCCCGGTGAGGAGGTTGCGGATGATCAGCATGCTCCACCGTTCGCCGACCATCTCCATCGCGCGGGCCAGGCCGCAGAACTGTCCGTACTCCCGGGACGCCATGATGCAGATCTTACATTATGCTTCAGTTGACAAACCATACTTGCAAAAGACAAGCTTCCTGCTTGCAGGGCCTCCCCCGTGAAATGGAGAAACGCATGTCGTTCCAGGCGTACCTCGACAACATCGAGGACAAGACCGGACTGACTCCACGTGAGTTCATCGCTCTGGCGAAGGAGCGCGGCTTCGACGAACCGTCCGTGAAAGCCGGCGTGATCATTGACTGGCTGAAGCAGGACTACGACCTTGGACGTGGGCACGCGATGGCGTTGGTGCACGTGATCAAAAAGGGGCCGAAGATCGACGCCAAACACGTCGGCGGCTCGGGTTCCCATCGCGATGAGTCCGACACGCTATGGCTGGACGGCAAGAACAACCGACCCTGACGAGTTGACCCGGTAGCCCGGAGCAAGGGCATGGGCGTCTGGGAGTCGCACCTGCTCGCAACCGCAAAAATCACCCTGTCCTCGATAATGGGTGGGAAATCCTTCCTGGTCACGCCACACTGATCAAGAACCAGTGAGGAGATTTCATCCCATGCCTAACCAGCCCGCACCGAACCTGCTGTCGTGGGCCAGCGAGATCGACGAAGGCGCGATCACGCAGGCCGCGCGCACCGCCCGCCTGCCGTTCGTCTCCGGCCACGTCGCTCTCATGCCCGACGCGCACGTCGGCATCGGTGCGACGGTCGGCTCGGTGATCCCCACGGAAAACGCGATCATCCCGGCCGCCGTCGGCGTGGACATCGGCTGCGGCATGGTGGCCACCGAGACGACGCTCACGGCCGCCGACCTGCCCGAGACCCTCGCCGCCCTGATGCCGATGGTGGAGCACCGCATTCCCGCCGGCGTCGGCAAGGGGCACGAAGACCCGGCGGTCGACCGCGCGCTCAGCGACCTCGGGCTCCCGTACACCGACCTCACCCCCAAGCAGACCAAGAAGGTGAGCGACCAGTTCGGCACGCTCGGCTCGGGCAACCACTTCGTCGAGGTCTGCCTGGACGAGCGGGACCACGTCTGGACGGTGCTGCACTCGGGGTCGCGCGGCATCGGCAACCAGCTCGCCCAGATGCACATCACGGGCGCGAAGAAGCTGATGAAGCAGCAGGCCGCCGGCCTGGAGGACCCGGACCTGGCGTATCTCGTGCAGAGCACGCCGGAGTTCACCGCGTACATCGAGGACATGCTGTGGGCGCAGCACTACGCCATGGCCTCGCGGGCGCGGATGGACCGGGTCCTGATCAACGCCCTGTTCAGGGTCGTCGGCAAGGGCGAGCGGGTCCGTACGATCAATTGCTTCGCCGGCGAAACCGGGGTGATGACGAGCGGAGGCGTGCGGCCCATCGCCGAACTGTCCGGCGGCGTCCATGAGTTGCTCAGTACCGATGGCGAATGGGTCAAGGCTCCCGTCCGATCCTTCGGCCATCAGAAGCTCATGCGCGTACGGCTGTCGCGGAACGGCGTCGAGAAGGTCGTCTACGCCACCCCTGAGCATCGGTGGCTTCTCCGGGCGCACAGCAGCGGCGGCACCCGGTACTGGGGGAAGCGGCCCGCTGAGGTGACAACGGCCCAGCTGAAGGGAGGCGACCGTCTCGCTTGGACCTTCGCCAAGAGACCAGCTGGCATGGGCGTGGACAGGACAGGTGCGGCCCGGGGTTTCGTCTTCGGTGACGGATCGGTGTCGTCCCCCAACAGGTCCCGTGCGACCTTCTGTGGCGAGAAGGACCTCCACCTGCTGGAACTCTTCGAGGGGATCGGCAGACCGCTGCGGACGTACGACAATATGAAGGTGATCAACGGCTTGCCCGTCGATTGGAAGACGAGCATGCCACCCCTCGACAGCGCACCTTCTTACCTGTATGGCTGGCTGGCCGGATACTTCGCTGCCGATGGCGACGTCGGTAGGACCGGACGGCCCACTCTCGCTTCGGCCTCCCGCAAGCACCTGGAGCAGGTACGCGTAATCTGCAACCTGATTGGTGTCGGCACGTACGGGATCCGCGAGCACAAGCGTGTCGGCTTTGGAACCAAGCCGACCTCGCTCTATCTTCTGGGGCTGATGCGCGGGGACCTCGACCCTTCGTTCTTCCTCATCCCGGAACATCGGGAGCGCTTCGAGGCGGGTCGCGGTGCGGTGGAACGGCGGGGCTGGACCGTGTTGGCCGTCGAGGACACCGACCGGGTCGAAGAGGTGTTCTGTGCCGTGGTGGACGGCACCCACGCCTTCGCGCTGGAAGACAACATCCTTACCCGGAATTGTCACCACAACTTCACCCAGCAGGAGACCCACTACGGCAAGACGTTGTGGATCACCCGCAAGGGCGCGATCAAGGCCGACACCGGTGACGAGGGCGTGATCCCGGGCTCGATGGGCACGCGCTCGTACATCGTGCGCGGTCGCGGTAACCCCGAGTCGTACAACTCGTGCTCCCACGGCGCGGGCCGCCGCATGTCGCGTACCAAGGCGAAGCGGGAGCTGTCCGCGGCTTCGCTCAAGGCGGCGATGGGCGGCCGCACCTGGAACGCGGATCGGGCCGCCGCGCTGGTGGACGAGCACCCCGAGGCGTACAAGTCGATCGACCAGGTGATGGCGGACCAGCAGGATCTCGTGGAGGTCCAGCACACGCTCCGCCAGATCTTCAACTACAAGGGGTAGGACACTCGGTTCCCCGCCGAGCCGATCATCTTCAGCGTGAGCTCGTGGAGTCGTTCCGCGGCGGCCGGGTCGAAGGACCCGGGGTCGAGGGCGATCCGGCGCTCTCGCATGAAGGCGCTGAGCGGCTCGGCGGGCGGGTCGTCGATGCGGGCGACGATCGGTTTGATGCCCTCCTCGACCGGCAGCCCGTGCTTCTTGAGCGCCTCCACGTGTGCGGCGGTCGCCGCGTCGTACTCGCCGGCGACGCTCGTCGAGACGCCTCCGGGATGCATGAGGACGTAGCGGGTACGGCTGCCGTGCCGGGCGGCGAAGGCCACGCCCAGCAGGTCGTTCGCCTTGCCGGCCTGGAACTGGGCGGCCATGCCGTCGTACCCGCGTTCGAGCATGAGGTCGTGCCAGCGGATGAGGCCGGTCGGCTGTCCGGGGCCTGAGACGTTCACGACGAGGCGGGGCGCGGTGAGGCCGTGGCTGAGGAGGAAGCGGCTCAGGTAGTCCAGCGCGAACGTTCCCTCCAGGCCCTCCGCCGTCACGAACCGGTGCGTGCGGAAGTAGCGCGCGCACAGCACGAGCGCGTCCACAGCCGGGAATTCGGCGTTGATTTCGGCGATCACCCGCCGGTTCTCGCTGATCAGGCTCAGGTCCGCCGGGATGAACACCGCTCCGGGCAACGCCTTGGACCTGTCGCGGCCGATGACGGCCACGGTGTCGCCCCGTTCGAGGTAGGTGCGGGCGAGGGCCCGTCCCATGCCGTCCGTGCCGCCGCTGATCACCAGTGTCCTCATGACGCGCTCCTCGCGGGCTCCGCTTCCGTCATGGCCTCCGTACGGGGCCGGCCCGGCAGGAGCGGGACGGCGGCCAGGATGATCACGATCACCGCCACGACGAGCCAGAAGATGCCGTGGAAGCCGGTGATCACGTCTCCGGAGGTCTGGAGGATGAGCGTGACCACGGCGACGCCGAGCGCCGCGCCGAGCTGGTTGAGCATGTAGAGCACCGAGCTGCCCTGCGCCACCATGGACGGTGGCAGGGCCCGGTAGAGGGAGCCCATCGTGGGCGCGCTGAAGCACCCGCTGCCCAGCCCGATCGTGAACGCCGCCAGCGCCGGCCAGATCTCGGGCGTGTCCGCGCCGATCCGGGTGAAGGCCAGCGCGCTGAGCCCGGCCACGAGCGCGCCGCCGGTGGCCAGGCCGCGGGCGCCGAGGCGGTCCGAGAGCCGCCCGGCCAGCGGCATGGCGAGCGCTCCGCCGAGCCCCAGTGGCGCCATCAGCAGCCCGGCGGCGAGCACGCCGTGCCCGTGGGCCTGCTGGTAGTACAGGGGCAGGGCGAACAGGGCGGCGAAGAGGGCCAGCCCGCCGAGGCCCATGATCGCGACGCTGGCGGTGAAGCCCCGGTTGGTGAACAGCCGCAGGTCGATCAGCGGTGGAGTTCGACGGTCACGCAGGGCGTGCGCCGCGTAGGCGAGCAGCAGGAGCGCGCCCACGCCCAGGGGGAGCAGCGCCTGCCAGGCGGTGAACGCCCCCTGTTCGGCCGTCTGCGACAGGGCCAGGACGACGGCCGCGAACCCGGGCCCGAGCAGCGCCAGCCCCACGACGTCGAGCCGCGCCGACGATTCCTCGGACGGCTCGTCGGCGGGGATCACGCGCAGCGCCAGCAGCAGCGCCACCAGGCCGACGGGCACGCTGAGCAGGAACATCCACCGCCACGACAGGCCGGCCAGCACGGCGCCGCCCGCGATCGGCCCGAGCACGGGTCCCAGGGACAGGACCACGCCCATCAGGCCCATCACCCGCCCGGCCCGGCGCGGCCCGGCGGCGCGGGCCAGCAGGATCAGCACGAGGGGGTCGAGCAGCCCGGCCCCGAACCCCTGCACCACGCGGAACACGATCAGGGCGCCCACGTCCCAGGCCACCCCGGCCCCGAGCGATCCGGCGAGGAACAGCGCCAGCCCGGCCAGCCACAGCCGCTTGCCGCCGAAGCGGTCGACGGCCCAGGTGGTGAACGGGATGGTGGCCGTCACGGCCAGCAGGAACCCGGTGGACGTCCAGCCGATCGTGCTGAGCGAGGTCTCGAAGGTCGCGGCCAGGGTGTCGATGGCGACGGCGGCCATCGTGCTGTTGAGGATGCCCAGCAGGCCGCCGAGCAGGATCACACCGATCATGCCCAGCAGCCGAGCGTCCAGCCGGTCGTCCGGCTCATTTGAACTCATGGGTTCAAACTAGTTACCTCATTCGTTCGCTCGCAACCCGTACGTCCATGAAGTTGAACTAGCGGGTACAATTCGGAGGCATGGCCACCACCACGCGCGGGCGCATCGACAAGCGGCAGGCGATCCTGGAGGGGGCGTTCGCCGTGTTCGCCCGGCTCGGCTACGCGCAGGCGTGCGTGCAGGACATCGCGGACGAGGCGGGCGTGGCCAAGCCGACGGTCTACAACCACATGACGGACAAGGCCACCCTGTTCAGGAGCGCCGTCGAGGCCGCCGCGCAGATGACGCTGAACGCCCGCCTGGCCGCCCTGGAGCCGCTGGCCGACCCGGGCGAGGACCTGCGTGCCACGTTGGAGGGTGTCGCCGACGAGCTGCTGCGCCTGCACACCGACGGGCGCTCGTGCGCGCTGCGCCGGCTGCTCTACTCGGAGATCCTTCGCTTTCCCGACATCCTCGATATCGTCAAGGAGAGCGGCCCGGACCGCCTCAACCAGGCCCTCGCCGATCGGATGGCCCGGCTCGCGCTCGCGGGGCGCCTGCGCGCCGCCGATCCCGACATCGCGGCCGAGCAGTTCATGGCTCTGCTCGTCGGCCCGCTGGAGGCCCGTTCCCAGATGGGCACCCGTACGATCCCGGAGGGCGAGCTGCGAGAGCTGGCCCGCGCCGCGGTCCGGGCGTTCCTCGACGCCTGGGGTGCTGACTAATCTCGCCGACAAGGTCCCTTGTCGGTAGCGGGCAAGCTATATAGTCTGCCGCGTGTGGTGGAACGAGACGACTATGCGGCCATCCGCGATCGGATCATCGGGCTCTCCCACACCCATGGCTTGCGCTGCGACTGGGCGGAAACGACGAAACGCCAGCGATTCCTCCTGCTGTGGGACGCCGAGGGCCGGGTCGCGGCCCGCGCGATCGTCCCGCTCTACCCTGGGGAGACCCCGCACCTGGTGGACTCCCTCGAACGGGGGCTCGCGCACCTGTTCGGTGACGACTGGCTGGAGGATCCATGACCGCGGACCGCGTTGACGTTCACATCACCCTGGCGGGCAGCCTGTGGCTGGCCCAGGTGGACGGCGTGGCCGGCGGCATGTCCGCCCGCACGTTGAAGGAGCTGCACGGGGACGTCGCCGAAGGGCTGCCGTTCCTCTTCGCCGACCGCCCGCAGGCGCCCAAGCCCGTCTACCACTACGCGCTGCCCGGCCTGTCGGAGCAGGACCTCGACGACTTCGCCGCCCTCCAGCGCCAGGCCGCCGCGATCGCCGAGGACTACACGCGAACGCTCAAGAAGCGCGTCAAGCACATGCACGAGCTCGGCCTGTCGGACGGGGACATCGGCGAGCTGCTCGGCCTGACCAAGCAGCGCATCCAGCAGATCCGCAGCAGCGCGAACGACGAGTCCCGCCAGGTCTCCTAGAGCGGCGTCCCGGCACGCGAACGGCGCCCCCTCTCGCGAGGAGGCGCCGCCGGGAATCGGGGACTACCTGACCCAGAGGTAGTACCAGCCGGTGCCGTTGAGCGTGCACTTGTACTCGTCCCAGCCCTCACGCTGGTACGACTGGCCCATGTCCACACACTTGCTGTAGCTGGTGTATTCGCCGATGTATGTCCAACTGGCGGCCTGGGCGGGGGCGGCGATGCCGATGGCGGCCAGCGCCGCGATGCCCGCGGCGACGATACCTGCACGAACGCGCATGCGTGATCTTCCCTTCCTCCGGGGGGTTCCGCATACAACGATCATGGACGGTCCTACAAGACTGCTATAGAGCGGCCACAAATGCGTCAGGAGGACAGCGCCTGGTAGGCGGCCAGCAGGAAACCCATGCCACGGTCGTCGCCCTGGCTGAGCATCCGGTTCATCACGTACGCCACCGTCATGCGGGCGTCGAGGTCGATCACGACCAGCGAGCCGCCCATCCCGCCCCAGAAGCACGTACGCGGCTCCAGCAGCCCGTAGCCCATGCCGTACCACATCCGCGTGCCCAGGACCCGGTCGAAGCCCCGGAACTGCTCCTCGACGGCCCGCGCGCAGCCCTCCTCCGACAGCAGCCGCACGCCGCGCAGCGTCCCGCCACAGGCCAGGACCGACTGTACGAGGCCGACCGAGCGGGCGTTGCCGTGCCCGTTGCCGGCCGGGATCTCGGCGCGCCGCCAGGGGGTGGTGTTGGCCTCCTCGGGCCGCAGCGCGGGATTGGCGGGCAGGTCGGGAGGGGCTTCCATGGGTGTCGGGGGCGGGATGACGGGCGCGACCCTGGGGTCGTGCCCGGCGGCGAGGCCGATGTGGAAGTCCGCCCCCAGCGGCTCCGCCACCTCCTCGGCGAAGAAGGCGCCCAGGCTGCGCCCGGTGACGCGGCGGACGACCTCCCCGACCAGGAAACCCTGGGTGATCGCGTGGTATCCGGCCTCGGCGCCGGGCTCCCAGCGCGGCGCCTGCCCGGCCAGCCGCGTCGTGGCCAGCCGCCAGTCGTAGAGGTCCTCGACCGTCATCGGCTCGTCCCAGCTGGGCAGGCCGGCGGTGTGGGAGAGCAGGTGGCGTACGAGCACCCGCTCCTTGCCCGCGGCGGCGAACTCCGGCCAGTAGGCGGCGACCGGCGCGGCCAGGTCGAGCTCGCCCCGGTCGGCGAGGATCAGCGCGCACAGCGCCGTCATCGGCTTGGTGGTGGACCAGACGTTGGTGATGGTGTCGCGCTCCCAGGGGACGGTACGGGCCGCGTCGGCGTACCCGCCCCAGATGTCCACCACCGCCTCGCCGTCCACGTGGACGGCCACCGAGGCGCCGACGTCGTCCTTGTCCAGGGAGGCGGCCAGCAGCTCGCGCACCTCGCCGAAGCGGTCCTCGCACACACCATGGATCTCGGCCATGGACGGAAAGTAGCCCGGCGCCCCGCGGGCGGGCCACGGATTTTTTGGCATACTCCTGGTCATGGTCGTGCTCGAGACGGAACGACTTGTCATGAGGCCGCTGACGGGCGATGATTTCGACGACTACGCCAGGATGCTCGCCGATCCCGAGGTCGCGGACGGGCTGGCGGAGAGCGTGGGGACCTCCCGGGCCGACGCCTGGCGGAGCCTCGCCACGTTCATCGGGCACAGGGAGATCCGCGGCTACTCGCATTGGGCGCTGGTCGAGAAGGCCACGGGCCGGTTCGCCGGGCGGGCGGGGCCCTGGCGGCCCTACGGCTTCCCGGGGCTGGGAGTCGGCTGGTGCCTGGCCCGCGACCACTGGGGCAAGGGCTATGCCACCGAGGCGGCACGGGCGGCCCTCGACTACTGCTTCGGCACGCTCGGCGCGACGGAAGTGATCTCGCTCATCCTGCCCGGCAACGCGCGGTCCGTCTCCGTCGCCGAACGCATCGGCCACTCCCACCTGCGCGATACCGAGTACCGGGGCCAGCCGGTCCACGTCTACGGCCAGCGTCGGTAGGCTGCGCCGCATGGAGGTCGGCGAGCTGCTGGGGTCCGGGCGCACCGCGGACGTGTACGCGATCGACGACGAGCGGGTCCTGCGCCGCTACCGGATACCGATCGACGCGCGGCGGGAGGCGGCGGTCATCGCGCACGTGGCCGGCCACGGATACCCGGTGCCCGAGCTCTACCCCGACGCGGGGGCGGCCACCGAGCTGGTGATGGGGCGGCTGTCGGGGCCGACGATGTTGCGGGCGCTGTCCGACGGGGAGATCACGGCCGAGGAGGCGGGCGGGATCATCGCGGGGCTGCTGCGGCGGCTGCACGAGATCCCGGCGCTGGCGTCCGCCGACCCCGGTGACCGGGTGCTCCATCTGGACCTGCACCCCGACAACGTCATGCTGACGCCCCGGGGCCCGGTCGTGATCGACTGGTGCAACAGCCAGGACGGGCCGCCCGGGTTCGACTGCGCGATGTCCGCGGTGATCTTCGCGCAGGCGGCCGTGGACGAGGTCGAGTTCGCCGAGGTGGCGCGGCGGGGCCTCGTCGCGCTGGTCGCCGGGCTGGGCGCCGCCATGGACTTCGGCGAAGGGCTCGACCGGGCCGGGGCGCGCCGGGCCGCCGACAGGGCGCTCACCGAGCGGGAGGCCGGGCTGGTGGACGCGGCGGTGGAGCTGATCCGCGGCCTGCGGTGAGGCGCCGCTACTCCGTCCAGGCGGCCGTGGTTTCGAGGCGTTCGTACCAGAGCTTCTCGGCTGCCCCGCCGGGCTCCCAGCGGGCGCAGAAGTCGATCAGGTCGCGGCAGCGCGCCACCATGGCCTCCCGGCGCTCCCCCCACGAGGGGACGGGCCCGTCGTAGGCGGCGAAGAAGCGCGAGAGCAGCGGAACGTGCTCCGGGTGGTGGCTGCGGATGATCCACTCGCACCACGCGAGGTCCTCGACCGGGCGCCCGGGGTGGGCCCACTCCCAGTCGAGGATCGCGGTCGTCCGGAACGTGGCCGGGTCGAACAGCATGTTCTGCGGGCCGAAGTCGCCGTGCACGATGCCCAGCCGGTGGATGCCGGACAGGACCCGGCCGCACTCGGCGAGCACCTCGGCGCCGTGCCCCTCGTCGATGAGGTCCTGGCCGTGGGCGCCGGAGACGAAGCGGGTGGTCAGGCTGGTCGAGGTGACCTGGTGAACGCGGGGGACCGGGAGCCGGCCGCGCAGCCGGCGCAGGTATCTGCTCTCCGTGCCCAGCCGGAACGCCGCCTCCGGGCCCTGGTAACACTTCACGACCAGGGCGCCGTCGCCGACTGTGCTGTTGGTGTACCCGTGCTTCACAAGGGTCGATTCTGGCCTACTCCCGCCCCTGCCAGACGCTCCGGCACGCTATCGCGTGCGACTCCGATACACGATGTAAGGACGGAACAAATAGCCCAACGGGGCGGAAAGAGCATGCACCAGGCGGCTGAACGGGAAAAGTACGAACAGTGCCATCCCGATGAGCGTGTGCACCTTGTAAAGGACGTCGGCCTGACGCATCGCGGCGGCGTCCGGCTGGAGGATGAAGATGCCGCGGAACCAGGGCGCGACCGTGGTCCGGTAGCTGACGTCGCTCGGCACGTAACCCGTGACCGTCGTCACCACGCCCGCCACGATCGAGGCGGCCAGCACCGCGTACATCACCTTGTCGTTGGCCGTGGTCGCCATGAACACCGGGCCGGTGGCGCGGCGGCGGTAGATCAGCAGGGCCAGCCCCACCAGCGTGACCAGGCCCGCGAGCCCGCCCCAGACCAGGGCGTTCAGGTGGTAGGCGGCGTTGGACACGCCGATGGCGTCGGTCCAGCTCGCCGGGATGAGCAGGCCGGTCACGTGGCCGACGATCACGAAGACCAGGCCGTAGTGGAACAGCGGGCTGGCCACGCGCAGCAGCGGGCTCTCGTAGAGCTGGGACGAGCGGGTCGTCCAGCCGAACTTGTCGTACCGGTGGCGCCAGATCAGCCCGCCCACGAAGACCAGCAGGGTCAGGTACGGCAGGACCACCCAGAGCGTGCTCTCCGCCCAGCTCACAGGTAACCCCCCACGGTCTCGGCCGGCGGCCCGGCCTGGGCCAGGCGCGTGGCCTGGAGCCGCTCGGCGGCGGTGATCGGCGGCAGGGCCGCGCACACCGCGCCGATCACGTACGCGTACGGCGAGTCGCAGTCGGTCAGGGCCGTGAGCAGCAGCTCCAGCCCCAGCCTGTGCTCCCTGAGCAGTTCGGCGCCCGAAGGATCGAGCGCGGCGAACTCCAGCAGCACCGGCAGGAAGTCGGGCAGTTCGTCGTCCATCAGCTCCCACCCGGCCGCCCGGTAGCGCTGTTTCAGCGCGGCCAGCGACCGGCCGCGGCGGCGGGTGTCGCCGTCGGTGTAGTAGGTGAGGTAGAGGCAGCAGCGCCGGTGCAGGTCGAACGTCTCCACGTAGTGCGCGGCCAGCTCGCCGGGCCCGAGGTCGGAGACGCGCGCCAGGAACGTCCCGAAGTGCGGCTCGGCGGCCTCCTTGATGAGCGGGAGCCGGTGCCAGAACCGCTCGTCGGGATAGGCGAGGAGGTGGGCGGCGGCCTGCCAGACGACGGCCCCCACGACGGCGCTGCTCATGGTCTTCTCCTCTTGGTCGGGAACAGGCCGGCGGGGGCGCCGCGGCCGTCCCAGTTGAGCAGGTTCACCCGGTCGTGGGTGACCTCCTCGCTGGTCTGGCGCTGCTTCAGGCTGTGGAAGGTCTCCACCGATACCGGGACGGGCCGGCCCGACGCCTCGCCGAACGGGCCCTGCATCCCGGGCCCGCCGTCGTAGTCGAGGCTGCAGCCGCCCTCCTCCACGATCCCGGGCGGGATGTTCCCGTAGGCGGTCGGGATCACGTACCGCTCGTCGTACTTGGCCAGCGCCAGCAGCCGGTACATGTCGCGTATCTGCTCCTCCGACAGGCCCGTCTCCGCCAGGACGGGCGGCTCGCCCAGGTTGACCGAGCGCATGTACGAGCGCATCGCCGCCAGCCGGCGCAGCGCGGCGGTCACGGGCGCCGGGTCGCCGGCGGAGAACAGTTCGGCCAGGTAGCCGACGGGGATGCGGAGCGACTCGATGGCGGCGAACAGGTTGACCGCGTCCTCGCCGTCGTGGCCGCCTTCGGCGAGCGCGTCCACGACGGGGGAGAGCGGCGGGACGTACCAGACCATCGGGAGGGTGCGGTACTCCGGGTGCAACGGCAGTGCTATCCGATATTTCTTGATCAGGTCGTACACCGGGGATCGCCGCGCGGCCTCCACCCAGTCGGCGGGCAGGTCCGCGGCATCCACCGCCGGGTCGTACGGGTCGACGAACAGGTCCAGCTGGGCCTCGTACAGATCGCGCTCATTGGCCACCGAGGCGGCCGCCGCCACGCGTTCGGCGTCGTACAGCAGGACCCCGAGGTAGCGCAGGCGCCCGACGCAGGTCTCCGAGCAGACCGTCGGCAGCCCGACCTCCACGCGCGGGTAGCAGAACGTGCACTTCTCCGCTTTGCCGGTCTTGTGGTTGAAGTAGATCTTCTTGTACGGGCAGCCCGTCACGCACATGCGCCAGCCCCGGCACTTGTCCTGGTCCACCAGCACGATGCCGTCCTCGGCCCGCTTGTACAGGGCGCCCGACGGGCACGAGGCCACGCACGACGGGTTGAGGCAGTGCTCGCAGATGCGCGGCAGGTAGAACATGAACGCCTGCTCGAAGGAGAGCTTGACCTGGTCCGACACCTTGGCGAGCACGGGGTCGGGCGAGGGGTCGCCGCCGAGGTCGTCGTCCCAGTTGGCGCTCCACTCGATCTTGGTGGTCTGGTTGCTGATGAGCGACCTGGGCGGCGCGACGGGGACGTCCTCGGAGAGGGGCGCCTTGATGAGGTTCTCGTAGTCGTACGTCCAGGGCTCGTAGTAGTCCCGGAGCGCGGGCATGAGGGGATTGGCGAAGATGGTGAGCAGCTTGTGGAGGCGGCCGCCCGCCCTGAGCTTGAGCCTGCCCTTTCTGTCCAGCGTCCAGCCGCCGCGCCAGCGTTCCTGGTCCTCGTAGCGCCTCGGGTAGCCCTGGCCGGGGCGGGTCTCGACGTTGTTGAACCAGACGTACTCGACGCCCGACCGGTTGGTCCAGGTCTGCTTGCAGGTGACCGAGCAGGTGTGGCAGCCGATGCACTTGTCCAGGTTCATCACCATGGCGATCTGGGCCATGATCGTGGCCATCAGAAGCGCACCTCCTGTGATCTGCGGCGGATGGTGGTGATCTCGTCGCGCTGGTTGCCGGTGGGGCCGAAATAGTTGAAGCCGTACGAGAGCTGGGCGTAGCCGCCGATCATGTGGGTGGGCTTGATGAGCACCCTCGTCAGCGCGTTGTGGATGCCGCCCCTGCGGCCGGTCGCCTCCGACTTGGGCACGTCGATCAGGCGCTCCTGCGCGTGGTACATGTACACCGTGCCCTTCGGCATGCGGTGCGAGACGATCGCCCTGGCCACGACCACGCCGTTGCGGTTGACCGCCTCGATCCAGTCGTTGTCCGCGATCCCGAGCCCGGCCGCGTCCTCGACCGACATCCAGATCGTCGGGCCGCCCCTCGACAGCGACAGCATGAGCAGGTTGTCCTGGAACTCGGAGTGGATCGACCACTTGCTGTGCGGGGTCAGATAGCGCAGCGTGCCGGCCTCGCCGAACAGCGCGGCCAGGTCCAGCGGCGGGCGGTAGATCGGCAGCGACTCGCCGTACTCGTGCATCCAGTCGTGGTCGAGGAAGAAGTGCATGCGGCCGGTGAGCGTGTGCCAGGGCTTGCCGTTCTCGACGTTGATCGTGAAGGGGGAGTAGCGGCGCTCGTGCGACTCCTTGCCCGACCACTCGGGGCTGGCGGCGACCTGCACCGGTCTGGCCTGGGTGTCGGAGAAGACGATCCGGTGCCACACGTTGACCAGGTCCTCGAAGTCGGTGCCCGTACGCTCGGCGAGCTGCCTGAAGCCCTGCGCGGCCAGCCTGCCGTTGCTGACGCCCGACAGCGCCAGGATCGCCTCGCACGCCTTGGCGTCGGTGTCGAGCTCCGGCCGGCCCTTGGCCGCGCCGCGCGGCACCAGGCCGCACGCCTGGCCCAGCCAGGCCACCTCCTCGTCGGGCATGAACGTCACGCCCTTGACCGGGATCCCCAGCTTCTCCGTGAGAGGGCCGAGCGCCGCCAGCTTCTCGGCGATGGCGCCGTAGTCGCGCTCCACCACCTTGAGCTCGGGCCCGCCGCCCATCGCCAGCTCGCCCGGGGTGTCGTGCTGGTACGCCGTCGCGACCACGTCCCTGCGGATGCCGAGGTGCTTCTCGCCGAGCTTGCTGAAGGTGCGAGCGATGGCATGAAAGGCCGAAAAATCGGTCTTTGTCTCCCAGGGTGGGCTGATCGCCGGGTTGAACGCGTGCACGAACGGGTGCATGTCCGTGGACGACAGGTCGTGCTTCTCGTACCAGGTGGCGGCCGGGAGCACGATGTCGGAGAAGATCGTCGAGGACGTCATCCTGAAGTCGAGCGTGACCAGGAGGTCCAGCTTGCCGCTCGGGGCCCGGTTGTCGGCGTCCTCCAGGTTCGAGATGGCGCCGAGCAGGTGGTGCTGGAAGTACTCGCTGCCCTTGGCGGAGGAGCCGAGGAGGTTCGAACGCCAGAGCATGAGCACGCGGGGCCAGTTGCGCGGGTCGTCCGGGCGTTCGGCGGCGTAGCCGAGCCGGCCCGAGCGGAGCTCCTCGCGCGTGTACGCGATGGGGTCGTCGGCGTCGCCCAGCTCCAGGGGGTTGCGGTCGAACGTCGGGGCCATCGGCATCCAGCCGTTCCTGACGGCCTCCGCCACCAGGTCCGCGGTGCGCTTGCCGCGGAACGTGCCGGGGCCGAGGGGCGAGGCCAGGTCGCCCGCGTCGAAGTGGTCGTAGCGCCACTGGTCGGTGTGCAGGTACCAGTACGGCGTGCCCGGGACCTGCCGCGGCGGCCGCGCCCAGTCGAGGGCGCCCGCCAGCAGCGCCCAGCCGCCCAGGGGCCGGCACTTCTCCTGGCCCACGTAGTGCGCCCAGCCGCCGCCGTTGCGGCCCTGGCAGCCGGTCAGCAGGAGGAGCGACAGGAACGCCCGGTAGATCGTGTCGCCGTGGAACCACTGCGTGGTGCCCGCCCCGAGGATGATCATGCATCGGCCCCGGGTCGACTCGGCCGTCTTCGCGAACTCTCTGGCGATCTTCACCGCCCTCCCGGCGGGCACGCCGGTGATCTCCTCCTGCCAGGCCGGCGTGTACGGCTCCCCGGCGTCCTCGTAGCCCGCCGGCCAGACGCCCGGGAGCCCGTCGCGCGCCACCCCGTACTGGGCCAGCAGCAGGTCGAACACCGTGGTCACCAGGTGCTCCCCGACCCTGGTCACCGGGACGCCCCTGCGTACCGAACCGCCGCCGTCGAAGCGCGGCAGCAGGACCTCGGCCGGCTCGCCCCCGTACAGGGTGAGCTTGGGGTCGGTGCCGAGGTCGAGGTTCCAGCGGCCCTTGCCGGACTCGGTCCAGCGGAAGCCGGCCGAGCCGTTCGGCACGACGGGCTCGCCGGCCTCCGACATGAGCACGGTCTTCCACTCGGCCGCCTCCTCCTGGGAGCCCAGGTCCTTGGCGGTGAGGAACCTGCCGGGCACGTACGCGCCCGCGCGCTCCTCGAGCCGGACGAGGAACGGCAGGTCGGTGAAGCGCTTGACGTAGTCGGTGAAGTACGGCGTCGCGCGCTCGACGAAGAACTCCTTCAGCAGCACGTGCCCCATGGCCATGGCCAGCGCGCCGTCCGTGCCGGGCCGCACGCTGACGAACTCGTCGGCGAACTTGGCGGCGTCGCTGTAGTCGGGGGAGACCACGACGACCTTCTGGCCCCGGTAGCGGGCCTCGGCCATCCAGTGCGCGTCGGGGGTGCGGGTGACGGGGACGTTCGCGCCCCACATGATCAGGTACGCGGCGTCCCACCAGTCGGCCGACTCCGGCACGTCGGTCTGGTCGCCGAACACCTGGGGGGAGGCCACGGGCAGGTCGGCGTACCAGTCGTAGAAGGAGAGCATGGCGCCGCCGATCAGCGACAGGAACCGCGAGCCGACCGCCTGGGAGACCATCGACATGGCGGGGATGGGGGAGAAGCCGGCGATCCGGTCGGGGCCGTACCGCTGGATGGTGTGGACGTGGGCGGCGGCGATCATCTCGGTGGCGAGGTCCCAGGTGACGCGGACGAGGCCGCCGGTGCCTCGGGCGGACTGGTAGCGACGCCTTTTCAACGGGTTTTTCACGACATATGCCCATGCGTCCACGGGGTCGCCGTTCAGGCGTTTCTTCGCTTCCAGGTACATCTCGACGAGGACGCGCCGGGCGTACGGGTAGCGGACCCGGGTCGGCGAGTAGGTGTACCAGGAGAAGGCGGCGCCGCGCGGGCAGCCGCGCGGCTCGTACTCGGGGCGGTCGGGGCCCACGCTCGGGTAGTCGGTCTCCTGCGCCTCCCAGGTGATGATGCCGTCCTTGACGAACACCTTCCACGAGCACGAGCCCGTGCAGTTCACGCCGTGCGTGGAGCGGACCACCTTGTCGTGACTCCACCGGTCACGGTAGAAGACGTCTCCTTCGACGCCGCCTTTCAGGTAGAGGGTGTGCAGATCGGCGCTGGTGACCGACCTGCGCAGATAGCGACCGGTCTTCAGCAGGAGCTCCTCCACACTCATACCCCCACTTCATCACACATAGTGACTCTCTGTTACACAGGGTGTATGTCTGAGCTTCGTAAAGGTCAGGTGTCGAACCTGGCCCTGGCCACCGCGGCGTTCGCGGTGACGTTCTGGGCGTGGAACCTCATCGGGCCCCTGTCCGGGAGCTACAGCAGGCAGTTGGGGCTGTCGCCGACCCAGACCTCGCTGCTGGTGGCGATCCCGGTGGTGGTGGGGGCGCTGGGGCGGATCCCGGTGGGGGTGCTCACCGACCGGCTCGGCGGGCGGCGGATGTTCGCGGCCGTCTGCTTCGTGTCGATCGTGCCGGTGCTGTTCGTAGGGTGGTCCGGTTCGTATGGGTGGGCGCTGTTCTGGGGGTTCCTGCTGGGGATTCCGGGGACGTCGTTCGCGGTCGGCATCCCGTTCGTGAACGCCTGGTACGAGCCCGCGCGCCGGGGGTTCGCGACCGGGGTCTTCGGGGCGGGCATGGGTGGCACGGCGCTGTCCTCGTTCTGCACGCCGCGGCTGGTGGAGGAGTTCGGGCGGGCGGGGGCTCATGTGCTGATGGCGGCGGTGCTGGCGCTGATGGGGGTGATCATGCTGGGCGGCAGCCGGGACTCGCCCGCGTGGTCGCCTGCGGGGTCCTCCGCAGGGGCGTCAGCGGGGTCGGTCGCGGGGGCGGCAGCGGGGTCGGTCGCGGGGGCGCCGGCCGGATCGGTCGCGGGGGCGGCCGCGTTGCGTGGGATGCGGGAGGCGGTGCGGATCAAGGCGACCTGGCAGTGCGCATTCCTTTATGCGGTGACTTTTGGCGGCTTCGTGGCCTTTTCCACCTATCTTCCGACCTTGCTGCAGAACGTGTACCGCTTCGCTCAGACCGACGCAGGGCTACGTACGGCCGGGTTCTCGATCGCGGCCGTGCTGTCGAGACCGCTGGGCGGGGCGCTCTCCGACCGGATCGGGCCGGTCAGGGTGCTGTTCGTCGCGCTCGGCGGGACCGTGGTGATGGCGCTGGTGCTGGCCTTGAGGCCGCCGCCCGAGGTGCCCGCCGGGCTGAGCTTCGTGCTCATGGCGTTCTTCCTGGGCCTCGGGACCGGCGGCGTGTTCGCGCTGGTGGCCAGGCTGGTCGAGGCGTCCAGGGTGGGGACGGTGACCGGGCTCGTCGGGGCCGCCGGAGGGTTGGGCGGGTACTTCCCGCCGCTGGTGATGGGGGTCGTCTTCACCGCGACGGGGGCGTACACGGTGGGGTATTTGCTGCTGGCGGTGACTGCGCTGGCGGCGCTCACGTACACGTACCGGGCATTCCGGACGCTCTAGTGGCGGGTTTTCGTACGTTCCAGCTGCTCGAAAACCGTTTGCCGAGCCGGGGTGCGCCTTGTCAACCTTGTCAGGCCATGCGATCCCTTCCTGAAGCCGATCCCGGCGTGCCCGACATTCGCAGCCCGTTCCGCTACCTGTGGTGGAACGCGCGGCGGCAGTCGGCACACCTTCTTGTGGGCATCGGCTTCGCCACCCTGTGGTGGCTGGTGCAGGCATTGATGCCGGCGGCGCTCGGGAAGGGCATCGACGCCGTCACCGCCAAGGACACCGGGGGGCTGCTGCTCTGGGCTTCGGTCCTGTTCGGCCTGGGGCTGATGCAGGCGTTCACCGGGATCATGCGGCACCGGATGGCCGTCTACAACTGGCTGGCCGCCGCGTACCGCACCGTGCAGCTGACCGCCAGGCAGTCCGCCCGGCTGGGCGCCACGCTGCCGAAGCGGCTCTCGACCGGTGAGGTCGTCAGCGTCGGCAACTCCGACATCGCTCACATCGGCAACTCCATCGACATCCTGCTGCGCGGCACCGGCTCCATCGTGGCCATCGTCACCGTCACGGTGATCCTCATCTCGACCTCGCTGCCGCTCGGGCTGCTGGTCCTGTTCGGCGTGCCGCTCATGACCGCGGCCGTCGGGCCGCTGCTCAGGCCCCTGCACAGGCGCCAGGCCAGGCAGCGCGAGCTGTCCGGCGACCTGTCCACCAGGGCCGCCGACATCGTGGCGGGCCTGCGGGTGCTGCGCGGGATCGGCGGGGAGCAGGTCTTCGCCGACCGCTACCGGGCCGAGTCGCAGCGGGTCCGGCGGGCCGGGGTGAGCGTGGCCGGGGTCGAGTCCGTGCTCGAAGGCGCCCAGATCGTGCTGCCCGGCCTGCTCATCGCGGCCGTCACCGGCGTCGGCGCCTCGTTCGCGGTCGCCGGGGAGATCCCCACCGGGCAGCTCGTCGCGTTCTACCTCTACGCGGTCTTCCTGATCGGCCCCATGCGGACGCTCACCGAGGCCGCCGACAAGCTCACCAAGGGCCACGTGGCGGCCGGGCGCGTGATCCGGATCCTGGCCATCCAGCCCGAGGTCACCGGCGGCACCGGCACCAGCGCGGGCGGCGTCCTGCGCGACTCGTACAGCGGCGTGACCCTTCAGCCCGGCTGCCTCACGGCGGTCGCGGCGGACACCTCCGATGACGCCATCGCCATCGCCGACCGGCTCGGCCGCTACGCCGACGGCGACGTCACGTTCGGCCCGGTCGACCTGTCCACGCTGCCCATCGACGAGGTCCGCGCCCGCATCCTGGTCGCCGACAACGGCGCCCGGCTGTTCACCGGCCGCCTGCGCGACGAGCTCGACGTGCGCGGCGAGGCCTCCGACGCGCAACTGCGCGAGGCCCTGCACGCGGCCTGCGCCGAGGACATCGTGGAGGCGCTGCCCGACGGGCTGTCCGCCACGGTGGCCGAGGCGGGGCGGGAGTTCTCGGGCGGGCAGCAGCAGCGGCTGCGCCTGGCCCGGGCGCTGCTGGCCGACCCGGAGGTGCTCATCCTGGTCGAACCCACCAGCGCCGTCGACGCCCACAGCGAGGCCCGCATCGCCGAACGCCTCGCCAAGGCCCGGGCCGGCAAGACCACGCTGATCTGCACGACCAGCCCGCTGGTGCTCGACCGTACCGACCACGTCGTCTATGTGCAGGACGGGCGGGTGCTCGCCGAGGGCACGCACCGGCAACTGCTGGACAGCTCGCCACATTACGCCGCCACCGTGACCCGCGGAGAGGACTGACCTCATGCCCCGGACCCACGGGAAGCGCTGCCCCCTGCCCACCCTCGGCTCTCGACTCCGGGACGGATGGGACCACCACCGACGGGCACGGTGCACATTCGGAACGCTCGCTCGCTCGTTCGTTCGGAAGGGGTGAAGCAGGATGGCCCGCGAGATCTTGCCGGTCGCCGATCGAAAACAGGTGCGTGCCTACGCCAGGCGGCTCACCCTCCGCTACCCGCGACAGCTCACGATCGCGCTGACCCTGCACGGCCTGGCGGCCGTCGCGGGGCTGGCGGTGCCGTGGCAGCTCGGCGGGCTGGTGGAGGACGTCCAGTACGGCGTCGAGGTCAACGTCGCCGTCGTGGCCGCCGCCATCGGAGGCTTCCTGCTGCTGCAGGGCGCGCTCATGCGGTTCGCGGTGCTGGCCTCCGCCAGGCTCGGCGAGAAGGTGCTGGCGGAGCTACGCGAGGAGTTCGTGGGCCGGGTGCTCGGGCTGCCGCTGTCCACCGTCGAGCGGGCCGGGTCCGGCGACCTGATCACCCGTACCTCCCGCGACGTCGACTCACTTTCCCGCACCGTACGGAACGCCGTCCCGGAGACGCTGATCGCCCTGGTCACCTTCCTGATCACGGTCGGCGCGCTGCTGCTGGTCAGCCCCCTGCTGATGCTGCCGATGCTGATCGCCGTACCGGTGATCTGGGTCTCCACGCGCTGGTACCTGAAGCGGGCACGAGACGGCTACCTCCGCGAGAACGCCGCCTATGCCGACATGACGGAAGGGCTGGCCGAAACCGTCGAGGGCGCCCGTGCCGTGGAGGCGCTCGGCCTGCAGGCGCGCCGCCGATCGCGTACCGACGACGACATCACCCGCTCCTTCGCCGCCGAGCGCTACACGCTCGGGCTCCGCACGGTGTGGTTCCCCGCCGTCGAGCTCGGCTACGTGATCCCCGTCGTGACCACGCTGCTGGTCGGGGGCCTGTTCTACACCAATGGCTGGGTGGCGCTCTCCCAGGTGGCCACCGCCACGCTCTACGCGCAGCAGCTGATCGACCCGCTGGACAGGTTCCTGTCGTGGATCGACGAGCTGCAGGTGGGCGGGGCTTCCATGGCCCGGCTGTTGGGCGTGGCCAACGTCCCCGACGACCGTGCGGCCGGCTCCTCGCGTCCCTCGGGCGAACTGCTGGAGGCGTCCGACGTCCGGTACGCGTACCGGGAGGGCCGGGACGTGCTGCACGGCGTGTCCCTGACCGTCCGGCCCGGCGAACGACTCGCCATGGTGGGCCCTTCTGGGGCCGGAAAGTCCACGCTGGGCCGGCTGCTGGCGGGCATCCACGGACCGCGCACCGGCTCGGTGTCCGTGGGCGGGGTCCCGCTCGTGGACCTGCCGCTGGACGAACTGCGGGGGCACGTGGCGCTGGTGACGCAGGAGCACCACGTGTTCAAGGGCTCGCTGCGCGACAACCTGCTGATCGCCCGCCCGGACGCCTCCGACGCGGCCGTACGCCAGGCGCTCGAAGCAGTGGACGCCCTGGGCTGGGTCCTCGCCCTGCCCAGGGGCCTGGAGACGGAGGTGGGCTCCGGAGGCCTGGCGGTGTCACCCGCCCAGGCGCAGCAACTCGCCCTGGCCCGCCTGGTGCTCGCCGACCCGCACACCCTGGTCCTGGACGAGGCCACCTCCCTCATCGACCCCCGAGCGGCCCGCCACCTCGAACGCTCGCTGGCCGCCGTCCTCGACGGCCGCACCGTGATCGCGATCGCCCACCGCCTCTACACGGCCCACGACGCCGACCGGGTGGCGGTCGTGGAGGACGGCCGGATCAGCGAGCTGGGCTCCCACGATGACCTGGTGGCAGAGGGCGGCTCCTACGCCGCCCTCTGGACCAGCTGGCACGGCACTCCGACCACCACCCGTTCCTGAACGAGGATCGTCACGTCGGCTCCCCGGCTTGGCGTCCGCAGGCGAGGAAGTCAGAGGAGTCGCGCGATCTCGCTTGCGGCGAGCCGTACGCGTGGGGCGATCTCGTTCTCATCCCGCGTCCCGATGGTCACCACGCCCACGCTTGCGTCGGCCGGGCGCCCCGCTGCGACGATCGGGGCAGCGATGCCCCATGCCCCTGGCTGTAGCTCTCCTGCCGTGACCGAGTAGCCGGTGGCGCGGGCCTGCGTTATCTCCGAGCGCTCCCCGGGGAGGGGCGGGCGGCCGGCCAGGATGGCGATCCCTGAGGCGCCGCGGTTCGCCGGATGCCGAGTGCCGGCGCGATAGCTGACGTGGATCTGCGAGACGCGCGGCTCGGTCACGGTCAGAACGACCGCCTGGCTCTCGTCGATGTCGAGCACCGTGATGAAAGCGGTGGCGTTGCAGGCGTCGGCGAGCACCTGGAGCGCTGCGGCGGCCGCGCTGCGGAGCCTGTGCTGGACGGCGGCGTTGAGTTCGACGATGCCGAGGCCGAGGGTGAAGCGGGTGCCCACCCGGGCGGCCAGCCTGTGGTTGCCGAGTGCTGTCAAGTGACGGGAGACGGCGTTGCGATGGATCCGGGCGAGCTGGGCGAGTTCGGTGATCGTCAACCCGTCCGGATGGTCCTTGAGAATCTCCAGGAGTCGCAGGCCGGTGTCGATCGTTTTCGAGCCGGTCGTGGAGGCAGCCGGGTCTTGCTGGTCAGGGGCCGGGTCTTGCTGGTCAGGGGTCATTCGATGCCTAGGGAAGGTGCGGGGGTGTAGCGCAGGGGCAGGTGCTTGATGCCGCCGATGAAGTTCGACACCAGCCGGACGGGCGGCCCGGCGAGTTGCACGTCCGGCAGCCGCCAGAGCAGCTCCCGGTAGAACACGCGGAGTTGCAGCCGGGCGAAACGGGAGCCGAGGCACACGTGCGGTCCGTCGCCGAACGACACGTGGTCATTGGGCGAGCGCGCGATGTCGAAACGCGTCGGGTCGGGGAAGCGGCGCTCGTCGAAGTTGGCGGCAGCATGGAAGACGACGACCTTGTCGCCTGCGGCGATGTGCCGTTCGGCCAGGACTGTGTCGTGTACGGCGGTGCGGCGGAAGCTGAGGACGGGGGGATGCCAGCGCAGCATCTCCTCGATGGCCGAGTCGAGGAGTTCGGGGTGGTCCAGCAGGCGACGATGCTGGTCAGGGTGGTCGAGCAGGGCGAGTATCCCGCCTGGCAGAGCCGAACGTACGGTGTCGTTGCCCGCGATCACCAGGAGAAAGAAGAACATCGACAATTCGGGATCGGTGAGACGCCGCCCGTCCACCTCGGCCGTGGCGAGCGCGGTCATGACGTCGCTTGCCGGATTCCGGCGTTTGTAGGCGGCGAGTGAGTGAGCGTACTCGAACATGTCGGTGAGCATGGCGGGGGATCGTGGATTGACCGGTTTGCCATCCGGGCCGTGGACGGCGCTTGCGTGATCGGGATCCTGGTAGCCGATCACGCGGTTCGTCCACTCCAGGATCCGGCCGCGATCCTCGGGCGGGATGCCGAGGAGATCCGCGAGGTTGTGGATCGGGTAGTCATCGGTCACGTCCGCCGGCAGGTCGCACTCGCCTCGCTCGGCGATCTCGTCGATGAGCAGCCGTGCTCGTGCCGCGATACCGGTGGTGAAGCGTTCGATGCGCCTGGCGGTGAACACGCCGGAGACGATCCGCCGGAGCCAGCCGTGGTCCGGCGGATCAAGGTTGAGCATCATCTGCCGGATGAACGACAGGTCGGCGGGGTCCGGGTCGCGGATCTGGGTGGCGCCGAGCCAGGAGCTGAACTCGGTCGGCGTGCGAAGTACGCGCACGACATCCGCGTGACGGGTCACCGCCCAGAAACCGGGCCCCGCCGGCCAGTTCCCAACCTGGTGCTCCTCCTGCCAGCGCACGGGGTCGTGGTCACGCAGCCAGCGATACGTCTCGTGCGGGATGCCCTGTGCGTAGATACGCGGGTCGAACACGTTGGCCGTCGTACTCATACAGGTCACGGGCAGCCCCTCCAAGAGATCGTCAGGCGGCCAGGAAGCGTTCGACGGCGGACACCAGAGCCAACGGCGTCTCGTCCATCGCGTAGTGGCCGGCGTCCGCGAATGTCAGCAGTTCGGCGTTCGGGTACCACTGCAGCCATGTGCCCCGCATGACATCGGCGGACAGCGCGGGGTCGTGTTCGCCGGCGACGACGAACACTGGCGTGGTGGCTCCGACCACCTCGGAGTGGAAGTCGGTGCGGGCCCAGGCGTCCAGGTAGGCCCGGTAAGCGGTCACCGTGGACTTCCGCAGCGAGTTGTCGACCATCTCATCGAGCCAGGCATCCGGAAGCCGGTTGCCGGTGGTCAGATCGATGATCGCGCGACGGTTGGCGGGCTCCTCGGCGGAGCCGGAGAACAGCGCCCACCCCTCGTCGTCGAACGGCACGCCCGAGGCCGGCACCGGAGAGATGCCCACGAGCTTGCGGACCCGGCCGGGCGCGTCCAGCATCACCCGCTGCATCGCCGTCCCGCCCATCGAGTGACCGATCAAGGAGAAGGTCTCCCACCCCAGCTTGTCGGCGAGCGCCGTCACATCGGCGGCGATCTCAGCGAGAGTGTATTCACCAGTGAGATCGCGAGCCTCGCCGTACCCCCGGTAGTCGGGGAAGGCGTAGGTGAAGGCCTCGCCGTTCAGGTAGGGCTGAATCTTCCCGAAGGAGCCGCGATCTCCGAACCAGCCATGCAACGCGATCACGCGGTGGGGCCCGGAACCGAGGACGTCATGGGGAAGGACGACGGGGGACATGACGGATTCTCCTTAGCGTTCGTGGCGTCGGAAGCGTTCGTGGCGTCGGATGCGTTCGTGGCGTCGGATGCGTTCGTGGCGTCGGATGCGGAGCAGTCGCCGGATGCCGTGGCGGGCGGCATCTCACCCGCACGTCCGGTGCCGCCGACGCAGTCCAGGCTGAACCAGACGTACTTGCCGTTTGCATGCTGGACGGTGCCCCACTGGTCGGCCTGCGCCTCAACCAGGAACAGCCCACGCCCGCTTTCGGCGAGGAAGTCAGGGGCACGCCGCGTCGGGAGGGTCGGATCGTGGTCGCATACCGCCAGCCAGATCGTGGCGCCCCCCACTCGAACGTTGATCCTAATGTCGGGAGATCCGCAAGCGGGCGGGACCGCGTGTTGGACCGCATTTGTGACCAGCTCGCTGGTCAGTTCAGCGATCGTCGCCTCATGCGCGGGACAGAGAGGCAGATCCCAGGAGACGAGCATCGTCGACACCCAGCGGCGGGCGATGGATGACGCGATCGGCGAGCGCGGCAGATCGCACCAGCGGGAGAGCAGCCGGCTCTGAAGTTCGGTGGCGACATTCACGGCGCCCCCGCTGTGATTGGCGGTAAATGACAGGTCAATACGCCACCAGGGCATTGCGTGACGTTCCTGTCGTCGGACGCTTCCGATCCCACGCCGCCCTGCATGGGCCGCCCTGAGGCGGCTGCGGCGCGTCCGAACTCGGGTTTCAAGCGATGCATCGCGAACACGGCGTCGGCTTCTCCGGATGCCCAAATATTGGGCGTGATGGTCAAAAAGTGGGCGTGCAGCGAAGAAAGCATCGGTCGAAACAAAGCCGTTGTCAACGCGAATGCCGCAAGATGTGGATCTTTCTGTTGATGCGCCACGTCCAGCGGTGAAAGCCCGCGCAAAGCCCGCAGTGACTCCTTCGAGGACCGCGCGCTCGTTCTCCCCGGTCAATGCCGGTGACGTGAGATCGAACGGGGCGTGGTGGCGCGGGCTACTTCGTAGACAAAGGGAACGACGCGACGTGCGGGGGCGGCGTACTCGCCCAGATCCTCGGGTTCGGGGCTGGCGCCGGTCATCAGGGATGGCGGATTCGTCTGATCTCATCGCCGCCGTTATGCGTCCTTGCCGGATGCCGTACGCTGGCGCGGCATCCCAGGGGTCATTCTTTCTTTGGTGGCTCCGTTCCTGCTGGCGTCGGCGCCGTTTGTCTCATCGTCGACGGCTGATCGGGTGGCGGCCGCTGGTTCGGGAGACGTCGGACGCCGCGACATCGGTGCTGGTCGCCCGCCGGCAAGGTGTGTCGGTGGAGGTGCTCAGCGAACGCACCGAGAGCCGGACGGTGCGCGCCACCCCTCAAGCCCTCAAGCCCCTCAAGCCCTCAAGCCCCTCAAGCCCCCAAGTCCTCAAGTCCTCAAGGCACGATGACCGCAGAGCTAAGCGTCCGTGGGTTTCCCGGTAGCCAACAAACTCACCCCTGGCGGCCCCGACGCTGCTGCTGTATTCGGCCAACGAAGGGACGACCTCGCTTGGCGCAAGTATGGCCCCCCTCAGGGACGTGGGCGTACATGGGCCATCGCGCCACACCAACGGAGCAGAGAGCACGGTTGCTGCGCCCCAACCGGCCCTCAGCCTGGAGCATCTCGTGAAGCCATAACCCTCCCGGCGACGTACACGTGTGGCGAGGGTCTGAGCGCGACGCCGGGACTTTAGCGGTTAGGCCTATGCGCGCGCCGGGACGTCGGGTGGTGCTGCGTTGGATGTCGGGTGGTGTGGCGGTGTTCGCGTTGCACTCGGGTGTT
>NZ_JBSGFQ010000067.1:48710-73442 GCF_053603495.1 Nonomuraea sp. NPDC004186
TTCGGCAGTGGGGCCTATGCGCAGTGTCGGGACGTTGGGTGGTGCTGCGTTGGATGTCGGGTGGTGTGGCGGTGTTCGCGTTGCACTCGGGTGTTCGGCAGTGGGGCCTATGCGCAGTGTCGGGACGTTGGGTGGTGCTGCGTTGGATGTCGGGTGGTGTGGCGGTGTTCGCGTTGCACTCGGGTGTTGGGCAGCGGGGGCTACGCGCCGCGCCGGGACATCGGGCGGTGAGGTGGTCTATGCGCTGCACCGGAGGCGTCAGACGGCGACGCGCGGGTGCTGGGCAAATGAGGGGTCATGCTACGGGTACCCAGGTCGGGCCGCTGTCGTCGGCGGTGTGGTCGACGCGGCCGAACACCACGTCGGCGAAGTGCACGCCGAAGCCGATCGTGTCCGGACGCTGCAGCTCGTTGACCAGCCGGTGCCGGTGCACCGTCGACTCCACCGAGTCCAGGTCCGAACCGGCGAACCAGTCGGGATGCCGGACCTGGGCCGAGGAGTGCAGAGCGTCGCCGAACGCGATCAACCGCTGGCCGCCGGACGTGATCGTGTACGTGGCGTGCCCGAACGTATGCCCGGGAGCCAGCGCCACGCGCACTCCCGGGAAGATCTCCTCGTCGTCCCGCACGGTACGGACCCGGGGCGCCAGCGCGGCGAGCATCTCGTCGGTCGTCCCCTGCTCGAGGCTCAGCTGCCGCTGCTCCCATTCGGGCTCGGAGATCAGGTAGTCGGCCTCGGTGAACGCGGGACGGCTGCTGCCGGGTGCGGGGTGCCAGGCCCAGCCGAGGTGGTCGAGGTGCAGGTGAGTGAAGGCCACCGCCTCGATCTCGTTGGGCCGCCGACCCAGCTTGGCGAGGTTGTCGAGCAACTCACCACCACGGATGGAGCCGATCTTCGGGTTCTCCGGATCGTCGGGTACGGACACCGGCCCCACGCCGGCATCGATCAACAAGGCCCTCTCGCCGTACTCCACCAACAGCGCACCGATGCTGCCCACGAGGTTCCCCGTGTGGTCGAGGAAGGCGGCGTTGTCCTTCCAATCCTGCTCTGTCGTCTCCAGCAACCACCCGTACGGCTTGAGCTGCACTGCGCCGTCGGGCACATAGCTGATCTTGAGCTCACCGAGCTGCAGGGAACGGACAGAGGACGGCCGGCGCAGACGCTCTTCGTAGCTGTTCATGGCAGAGAAACTTACAACTAGAACTATTAAAGCTGCAAATATACATGCTTGAGCTATCCTGTCCCTGTGAAGCCGCCCGAGCCCGCCACGACTGCCAGCTCTGCCACCACGAGCGGTGACGCCGCCAGCTCTGCCACCACGAGCGGTGACGCCGCCGGCGGTGGCGCCACCAGGCTTGCCACCTCTAGCGGTGATGCCGCCAGCTCTGCCGCCACGAGTGGTGATGCCGCCGGCGGTGACGTCACCAGGCTTGCCACCGCCAGCGGTGCCACCACGAGCGGTGACGCCGCCGGTGTGGATGTCACGCATGTGGATGACACCAGTGGACGCGTTGCCGACAGCGCGGAGCGTGCCCTTGCCGAGCGGAACCTGTGCGGCCTCGTCGGTGCGTTGGCCAAGCAGATCGAGGGCCATATCAGAGAGCGGGCGGCCGCGCTGGACCTGACGGCGGCCCAGGCGGTGGCGCTGCGCGAACTCACCGGCCCGATGACCATGCGCGACCTGGCCGATCGGATGAGTTGTGAGCCGTCGAACGCCACCTTCGTCGTCGATCGGCTGGAGGAGCAGGGCATCGTCGAACGGCGCCCTCATCCCGGTGACCGCCGGGCCAAGCAACTCGTCCTGACCTCCGAAGGCGTCGCGCTCCGCGAGCGGCTGATCGACCTGCTCACCGAGGCCTCACCCTTGGCCCGGCTCACTTCGGAAGAGCAGGCCGCCCTCAACGACCTCCTCACCCGGGTGGTGCGATAAGCGGGTGGCGCGATAGCCGGAGTCCGGTGAATCGCGCGAGGGCTGCGCGATGCGTGCGGTGTGGGACGTCGTGGGGGAGGCGTCCGATTGTGGGGGTCAGGGTTGTGGGGTCAGCATTCTGTTTTGGTGGGGGGCATGGTGCGGTCGGTGAAGTAGCGGTTGATGTGGTCGCGGGCGCAGGGGTTGGCGCCGTAGAGCGTGTGGCCGGGGCCGTTGTGGCGGATGGTGGCGCTGCCGGGCACCTGGGAGAGGACGCGGGTCACCGCGTCGGACTCGCCCCAGGCTCCTGCTCCCAGCATGGGTGGGAGGCCCTTGGGGAGAGGGGTGGGCGGGTTGGTGACCGGCTGGGGCCAGCCGATGCAGCCCAGGGTCGCTGACGCGAGGGTGTTGGCCGTGCCGGTGTTGGGGGCCACGCGTTGCAGGCGCTTGATGGCGGAGGTCATCTCCTTGCGATTGGCGAAGCGGGGCCAGTCGGCGCATTCGGTGACGCCGGTGGCCTGGTCGGGGTAGCGGGCGCCGCGTTGCGGGACGAAGTCGGAGGCGTCGCCGTCGGCGGCCTTGCGGATCGCCTGGGCCAGCTTGGGCCAGGCGGCGGTGCCCTGGCGGGCGAGGCCCAGGGCGAAGCTCTGGAGGTCGCGGGTCTTGTAGGCGACGTTGGCGGTCTTCGTGCGGATGGGGGTGCGGTCGGCTCGGGCGATCAGCGTGCGCCAGAGGGCGGGGACGTCCGAGCAGTCGTTGGAGGCGCACCAGGTGAAGAAGCGTCGCAGGAACTGCTCGTTGGACTTGGCCATCTCCTCCAGCTCACGCTCCCAGTCGGCGGCGCTGTGGCTCCACGTGCCGTCGAGGACCATCGTGCGGATCCGGTCCGGGAAGAGGCGGGCGTAGTCCTGGCCGTAGAAGCCCGCATAGGAGGCGCCGTAGTAGTTGAGCTTGTCGTCGCCGAGGGCCTTTCTGATGGCCTCCATGTCTCTGGCCTGGTCTGCCGAGCTCATGTTGGCGAACAGCTCGGGGTCCTTGAGCCGGCAGGCCTCGGCGTAGCCGCGGTTGGTGTCGGACAGGCGGCCGAAGTCGGCGTCGTCGCGGGGTGAGTCGGGGATGGGGACGCGGGTCCAGGCGCACTGCAGGCCCGTGCTGAGGCCCCCGAACTGCTCGCCGTAGCCGCGGGTGTCCCACGTGACGATGTCCATGCGTTCGCGGAGCTTGGTCCACCAGTCGGAGGCGGACTGCGTGATGCCGATGCCGGGGCCGCCGGGGCCGCCGTAGGCGATCAGGACCGAGCCTTCGGACTTGCCGGTGGCCTTCAGCCGGCCCAGCTTGAGGGTGATCTTGCGGCCGTCCGGCTTCTGCCAGTCGGCCGGGACCTGGAGGTCGCTGCACTCCATGCCGATCTTGTCATTGGGGCAGGTCTGCCACTGCTGCGGCCCGCCGGCGGTGGCCGCCGCGGACGCCGAGGTGGTCGGCAAGGTCCCCATGCCCAGCAAGGCCAGGGTGATGGTGAGGGGCTTGAGCATGGCGTTCACGATGCCGGAGGGGGAGGTGGAAGCGCGTCGGACCAGGGTTTGGTCTTTTGGGGGTGCGGGTCCTACCAGGGGTTGTCAGACCGCTGCACGCCCCGACCGGTCGGAGAGGGTCTGTGGGGACATTCGACCCAGCGCCCGCCGGGCTCGGCCTGGAGCCGAAGGCGGCCAAGACGGGCCCTTGTGGGTGGGGTGGGTCTTGCGACGGCGGGGTGGGTCTTGCGGTGGTGGGGTGGCGTTGTCACGATCGACGGCGTGGGCAGATGGCAGTGGGCCTGGGAAGGCGCGCTCGGGGTCGTCACGGTGCTGGGGCTGGGGATGGTCCTGTTCACCGCTCCCGGCGGGCACCTGCTGAACATCCTCGCGTCCTCCGCGCCGCTCGGCCTGGTCGCCGTGGCGCTCTCCTTGTCGATGCGCGCCGGCACGCCCAACCTGGCCGTGGGCTCGGTCGCCGCGCTGTCCGGAGTGCTCATCGCCTCCGTCGTGGTCGTCCTCGGCATCCCGCTGGTCGTCGGGGTGCTCCTCGTCATCCTGCTCGCCGCGCTCTCGGGGCTGGTCATGGGGGCGTTCACGGTGCTGCTGGAGGCGCCGGCCTGGGCGGTCACGCTCGCCGCCGCCGTGGTCTGCGACGCGTTGTCGCTCGCGTTCACCCAGGCCAGGACGATCCTCCTGCCGGCGGCGCCGTCGCTCTCGCCCGTGGTGGGGTTCGCGGTGTTCGCCGTCGTCTCGGTGGCGGGCGGGCTGTTGTGGGCCCGGCGGGAGTTCCGGCAGTGGCTGACCAAGGGGTGGGCCGGCCCTCTCGTCGGGCTGGCCGGATCCTGCGTGCTCGCCGCTTTGGGTGGGTTCGTGCTGCTGTTGCGGCTGGGAGCGGCGCAGCCGGGCTCTCAGGGGCTGTTCACCATGGTGTTTGCGCTGGCGGCCGTTCTCCTGGGGGGCACGGGCCTTTCGAGCCCTTTGAACGGCGCCGGCGCGGTGAGCGCGGTGGCCGACGGGGGACGTGGGGGCGTCGCCGGCACCCTGCTCGCCGTGCTCATCCTGGCGATCGTGCAGGGTGAGCTCACCCTGCTGGCTGTCCCCACGTACGTCATCATGATCGTCCTGGGTGGCGTCGTGATCGCCGGCCTGGCCGTGTCCCGAGCGCTCGACGCCTTACGTCAGTGAAGCCCCGTGCCGGTAAGGCGCCGTCCCGGCAACGCCTCGTGCTGGTGAAGCCTTGCGTCGGTGAAGCCCTGTGCTGAAGAGCCCGCGCCGGTAGAGCCCGCGCCGGTAGAGCACGGTGTCGGTAGCCCCCGGGCCAGTGAAGTCCCGAGCCAGTGAGGCTCCCGCGTCAGTGGGTCAGCCCAGCGACTTCTTCAGGAAGTCGACCTGGAGCAGCAGCAGGTTCTCCGCCACGACCTCCTGGGGCGTCATGTGCGTCACCCCCGAGAGCGGGAGCACGCTGTGCTGCCGGCCCGCCGCGAGCAGGGCGGATGACAGGCGCAGCGTGTGAGCGGCCACCACGTTGTCGTCGGCCAGGCCGTGGATCAGCAGCAGCGGGCGTTCGAGCTTGGGCGCGTCCGCGAACAGCGAAGAGTTCTCGTACACCTCGGGCTGCTCGTCTGGATGGCCCAGGTATCGCTCGGTGTAGCACGTGTCGTACAGCCGCCAGTCGGTCACCGGCGCCCCCGCCACCGCCGCGTGGAACACGTCCGGTCGCCGCAGCACCGCCAGCGCGGCCAGGAAGCCGCCGAACGACCAGCCGCGAATGGCCACCCTCGTCAGGTCGAGATCGTCGGGATACTGCTCGGCCACCCCCTGCAGGGCGTCGATCTGGTCGTCGAGGGCGGGGGTCGCCAGGTCGTTCAGCATGGACCGCTCGAACTCGGGGCCCCGGCCAGGGGTGCCGCGCCCGTCCGCGACGATGACCGCGAAGCCCTGCTCGGCGAACCACTGGCTCTCCAGGAACGCGCCGCGCCGGTTGAGCACGCGCTGCGCGTGCGGCCCGCCGTACGGGTCCATGAGGACCGGCAGCTTCCCGGAGCCCTGCTCGTGCCACGAGGGCAGCACCACGGCGGTGGCCAGCTCGCGACGGCCGGAACGGCCGAGCGAGACGCGCAGGTCGAGCCCGGGCCGCTCGGCGAACGACGGGATCGGCACCGCCATGCCGTCGCGCCGTACGACCGTGGTCGAGACGCCCTCGGCGTCGAGGCTCTGCTCGGTCAGGACGCCCACGCCGCCGGACATCCGCCCCGAGAACACCCCGGAACGGGTCGAGACGGGCAGCAGCGAATGACCGTCCCACGTCCACAGGTGAACCTCGGTCGGATCGCCGCTCGCGCTGAACAGCACGCTGTCGTGATCGACGTCGAGCACCGCCCGCACCTGCAGCGTGGGCGGGGTGACCGCGCGGTCGCCCACGAACAGCCGGTTGCCGCCCTCCGAAGCGGCCACCCACACCAGCGACCCGTCGTCGAGGTGCGCGGGCACGCCGGACACGATGTCGACCCAGGCCGGATCGGTGTCCTCGCGCACCAGCGTGGCCGCGCCCGTCGCCGGGTCGACCGTGAACAGCCGCATCGTGCGCTGGTCGCGCGTCAGGGTCACGATCGACAGCGCATGGGAGTCCCAGGCCGCCGTCGTGAGGTATTCCTCCTCGTACGGCACAGCGACCCGCGACCCGTCGAGCCCCAGCACGAACAGCTCCGTGACCGCGTTGGGCGTGCCGGCGGCCGGATAGCGCTGGGCCGACGCGGGACGGTCGGGGTTGGCCGGGTCGGCGATGTGCCAGACGTGGACCGGGGCCTCGTCGGAGCGTTCGACCAGCAGCGCGTCGCTAGACGGCGCCCACCAGTAGCCGCGCATCCGGCTCATCTCCTCGGCGGCGATGAACTCGGCCAGCCCGTACGTCACGGTCTCCGACTCCGGCGTGGCCAGCGCGCGGTCCTCGCCGGACGCGAGGTCCTGGACGCGCAGCGCGCCGCCGGTGACGTACGCGACATGTCCCCCGTCCGGGGACAGACGGGGATCGATGACCGCGCCCGGCGTGTCCAGCCGGCGCGCCTGACCGGTCGCGAGGTCCACGACGTAGAGAGCGCCGGACAGGGCGAAGGAGGCCCGCGTGACGTCCGTGTCGGTGGCGTACGCGACCACGCCGCCCGCCGCCTCCCGACTGCGCTCGCGCCTGGCCCGCTCCTCCGGCGGCAGGTTCTCCTCGTCGGCGTCGAGCGCGCGCGGGTCGACGACCAGGCGCTCGACGTGGGTCTCGGTGTCGAGCTCCCACAGGCACGTCACCGGATCGGTGCCCGATTTCGTGCGGAGGAAGACCACCCGGCCGCCGTCCGGAGTGATCGTGAAGCTCCTGGGCACTCCGAGGGTGAACCGGCGGGTCCTGGCAGACAGTCGCGGGAAGCTCTCGCTCATGCGCCCAATCCTGCCACCGCCGATGAGGAACCTGCGCAATGGCGTCCGGAGCCCGTCGGTACGCTCATCCCTATGACTGATCGACGGCTCCTCCTCGTACACGCCCATCCGGACGACGAGTCGATCGGCACCGGGGCGACGATGGCCAAGTACGCCGCCGAGGGAGCCCACGTCACGCTCGTGACCTGCACTCTCGGTGAGGAAGGCGAGGTCATTCCCGCCGATCTCGCCCACCTGGCCGCCGACCAGGACGACGCGCTCGGGCCGTACCGGATCGACGAGCTCGCCGCCGCCTGCCGGGCGCTCGGCGTCGAGGACCACCGCTTCCTGGGCGCGCCGGGCCGCTGGCGGGACTCGGGGATGATGGGGGTGGCGTCCAACGACCACCCGAAGGCGTTCTGGCGCGCCGACCTCGACGAGGCGGCGGGAGAGCTCGTCAAGGTCATCCGGGAGGTACGCCCGCAGGTCCTCGTCACGTACGACGACAACGGCTTCTACGGGCACCCCGACCACATCCAGGCGCACCGGGTTTCGCGCAGAGCGTTCGAGCTGGCCGCGAAACCGGACTTCGGCGAGGGCGAACCGTGGCAGATCGCGAAGTTCTACCACACGGCCCTCGCCCGATCCGTCATGCGGCGCACGACCGAGGCGCTGCGCGGGGCGGACGTCGGCTTCCTGGTGGAGGACGTGGAGGACATGCCGTTCGGCAACGCGGACGAGGACGTCACCACCGAGATCGACGCCCGCCCGTGGATCGGCGCCAAGATGGAGGCCATGCGGGCGCACGCCACGCAGATCGTCGTGGACGGACCGTGGTTCGCGCTGTCCAACAACATCGGCCAGGAGGTCCTGGGCGTCGAGCACTACCGGCTGGCCATCGGCGTGCCCGGACCCGGCGTGCCCGGCCCGCCCATCGAGGCGGGCGGTCTCGGCGAACCGCACACCCGCGAGAACGATCTCTTCGCGGGCATCCACTAACCTCGTGCGACATGGAACATCGCAGCCAGGCCGAGTCGGCGCTGGGCGGAGCGGCGTACGGCATGCTGTTCGTGCTCGGCGTCGTCATGGGCGTCGTGGGCGGCTTCACGCATGCGGTGCGGCAGATGGGGCCCGTGCCGATCGCGGCGATCGTGTGGGTGCTGGCGTTGTTCGCGGTGTGCCTGGGGGCGGGCAAGCTGATGCGGGGCAAGCTCGGGGCTTTCATGGCGGCGGTCGGATGGCTGCTGGTCACGATGCCGTTCACGCTGAAGCTGAGCGCCGGCGATCTGGTGATCGCGGATGGTCCGCCCGGGTACGTCTACCTGTACGGAGGGTTGACGGCCATTGTGGCGGCCTATCTGCTTTCGCCCTCGTCAGAGGGGGGATCGTGGCTCTTGCATGGGTACCCTCAGAAGAACTCTATGTAGCGGCATAAAGTAGCGTTCGTGCATTCCATCGAGCGGCCAGTGGACCCTGAGACTTACCGCAAGGTCGTCGGTCGCTTCGCCACTGGAGTCGCGATCGTCACCACCAGGCTGGACGATGTCGATCATGCGATGACGGTGAATTCGTTCACCTCTGTCTCCCTTGATCCGCTCCTCGTGCTGTTCTGCGCGGAGAAGGTGGCCCGGTTCCACGACGCGGTGCTGGAGGCGGGGGTGTGGGGGGTCTCGGTGCTGCCCGCCTCGATGGAGGACGCCTCGCGCTTCTTCGCCCACCGGGGCCGGCCGTTGAACGGGCAGCTCGCGCGGTGGCCGCATCACCTGGGGGAGTCGGGGGTGGCGTTGTTCGACGGGGCCATCGCGACGGTGGAGTGCGTGACGACGGCGGTGCACGACGGCGGGGACCACTCGATCGTGGTGGGCCAGGTGACGGCCCTGGACACGCCTTCGGACGGGGCGCCGCTTCTGTACCACGAAGGGCAGTACAAGACCCTCTGGCGGGCATGAGTCGGGCCAGGCACGTGGCCTGGCCCGCTCACTTGCTCGCTTCCCGGGTGGCTACTGAGTGGTAGCGCTGGTCGATTCCGACGGCGTGGTGGTCGCAGTCGCCGTCGGGACGCTGGTGCCGGTCGGCGTCAGCGTGTCCGGCGGGGTCTCGGAGGGGAGCTCTGTCGGCGTCTCCTCCGCCGGCGGCGGACAGGTGGGGATCCCCGGCGCGCTCTCCGTCGGTGTCACGGAGTCGGTCGGGCTCGTGGTGGATGTCTCGGTCGGGCCGGTGGTGGGTGTCGTGGTCGGGGTTTCGGTCGGAGTTCCGGTGGGAGTTTCGGTCGCGCTGTCAGTCAGGGTCGGGGTCGGCGTCGGCGGGTCGGTGACCGGCGGGGACTCCGTGCCCGTGGCGGTGGGCGTCACCGTGTCCGTCGGGCCGGTCGTCGGCGGAGGGGTCTCCGTCGGGCCGGTCGTCGGCGGTGGCAGGGTCTCCGTCGGCTCGATGCTCGGCTCGACGCTCGGCTGACAGGTGAACGTCACCGTCTGCGTGACCGTCGGCCCCGGCTCGGTGACCGTGATCTGCTCCTTCACCGTCACCGTCGGAAGGGGCGTCATGGTGACTGCCGGTTTGCCCTTTTTCTTGTACGTGCCCCGGCCGAGCCGCTCCGTGGACTCTCCCGAGCCCTCGGTCACCGGGAAGTCGACGCTGGTCGTCTTGCAGGATCTGCCCTTGCAAACCCGCTGCTTGATCGAGAAGAGAGCAGCTTGCGCGTCTGTGATCGATACATTCAGGTAGGAGACGCCTCGCCTCTTGACTACCTTCGTCGTGGCGGTGTACTCCCCGATCGTGGGAGTCTCCGTGGGTGTCGGACTCGTGGTCGGGACGGTGGTTAACGCCACGTTTGCGCCGAGAGCGCCTGGTCGGTTGTCAGTGGATCGTAGGGGATCGGTTGCTGACGACTGGGTGATCGCCACTCCGCCGGCTCCTGCCAGTGCGACGGTGCCGAGCAGCGCGCCCAGGATGGAGAATCTCATAATCCTGCTCTTATGGGAGATTTCAGGACGGGGATCATTATTCCGACTTGTCAAGATTGGTCAAGGCTGAGACGCATGGACAGGCGCTTCCGGTTCCGGCGGGTGGCGAACTACGTGAACCTCGCCACGCCGCTCGGTCTGCTGATCTCGATCATCGGTGGCGCGACCAGGAACCCCGGCCCCGACGGGCTCATCCTGGCCTTCGGCTACCGCTACCGCTTCCCCATCGCGGGGGCGTTCACCGTCGGAAACGTCGTCCTGACCAGGTGGGACGCGCTCCCCGATCGACTCGTCCGCCACGAGGGCCGGCACGCCACCCAGTGGGCCTGGTGCGTCGGCCTCCCCATGCTGCCGCTCTACCTGCTGTCGATGCTCGTGTCGGTGATGGTCTGTGGCAACCAGGCCACGTACAACCTCTTCGAGCGCCTGGCCGATCTGGAGGACGGCGGCTACCCCCGCGCCCGGCTGTGGTGGCGGCGGCGCAGCGGCGTCGAGTGAGGCCGAAGCGCGTGCCCCCGGTGTCAGGGGAGCGGTCCCTGCGGTGCGGCGGCGAGTGAGGCCGAGGGGTCTCAGTGGGGCGATCCCTGCCGTGCGGGAGCGCGTCTTGGCGAGCCCTTCAGGCGGCCCAGCATGAGCGAGGCGATGGCCAGGCCGGAGATGGCGCCGGCGCAGAGGACGGAGGCGGTGGAGGGGGACACGGGCTCGACGCCTGCCAGGGCGAGGGCTGAGACGGCGGTGGCGGTGGCCACGTAGAGCCAGGTGGCCAGGCGGATCCAGCGGACGCGGGAGCCCTCGGAAGGCAGCGTGCGGGACAGCAGCCAGGACAGGGCCGGCAGCAGGAGGACGCCGTGCATGAAGATCGCGTGCGCGGGCTTCAGGGTCGTGGCCACCGTGTACGCGAGCTGCTGGTTTCCCGTCACCACCTCGACGACGCCACGGGCGATCATGACGGCGCCGAACGCCATGGCGGCGAGGAGCGTGGCGAAGCCCGCGCGTACGGCCAGGCGCATGCTCGGGGCGAGGTCCGGATCGGGACGGAACGCGGCGATCGTCATGACGATCCCGATGGCGACGAGGACGCCGCCGCCCGCCGCCAGGGTCCTCGCGACGGCCGTGTCGAAGGCGGTCTCCATGTTGAAGTGGGACGGGACGCCTCGCCAGGCCTGGAGGGTGATCAGGGCCACCTCCAGCGTGGACGCCACCGCGAAGGCGCCGACCACGAGCGGGCGGGCGCGGAGCCGCACGAACTGGGAGACCCACGTGAGGGTCAGCACGCTCAGCCCGAACGACACGCCGAACGTGAACGGCTTGCGCCACGACACCGCGCCCTCCCACGGCCCGCCGTCCACGACGAACACGCCCAGGTGAACGAGGCCCGCGAGCACCAGCAGGACTCCGATGAGGTACCAGAGGCGATTCATGCCGCCATGGTGGCAAGGCGGCGGGGGCCGGCGCGTCGGCCCAGGGTTTGGATCGCCTCTACAACCCCGGTCGTACGACCGAGGCGATCAGGGGGTGAGCTTGAGGGTGTGGACGGCCGCCTTCTTGATCGACTCGGGCTTCGCGTACATCGGCAGCAGGTCGCCCTTGGCCCAGGCCTCCGCCTGATCCCAGTAGTTGTCGTGGAAGGCGTGTCCGGAGGCGCCCGTCAGGTTGATCCATCGGGACTTGTCGGTGTCCGACAGGTCGACGATCATGCGCATCGACGGGACGGCGGTGATCTCGTACCCCTTCTGGACGTTCCACCCCGTGGCGTTCACGGCGTCCTTGCCCCCCGCCACGGCCAGCGGCCCGCGGTTGAACAGGGCCTCCACCGGAGCTATCCCCGAGGTCCCCAGCGAGCCGTTGACCAGCTTCAACTGGTGCAGGTCGCCCCAGCGCCAGGACTTGACCTCGGGCCCGAGCCGGTCCGACAGCTCCTGGTACGCCGAGGCGAGCGCCTGGCGGAGGATGTCGTCGCGGGTCTCCTTGATGTTCTTGGTGGTCACGTCGTCCCAGAAGGGGTCGTCAGGAGCGTCGAGCAGGCGTCTGACGACCTCGTACCAGCGGTCCCCTCCGGCCGGCCGCGCCGCCTCCGGCAGGTCGTCGTCGAACGTCAGCGTGAGCACCTGCCGCCACACCGCGTTGAAGTAGGCGGCGGCGGTGGAGTCGAGGCCCTGCATGCGGTCCCACGTCTTCAGCAACTGCCTGGCCTCGCCGCTGGGCCCCGCCAGGTCGACCCGCATCAGGGCCGGGATCAGCGTCTCGGCGAAGCCGTTGTACGTGTCCTGCTGGATCGCCGACATGGTCGCCGCGTCGATCGGGCCCTTCTTGAGTGCTTCCTTGATGCGGTCGCGGATGCGTTCGGAGCGGTAGCCGTGCGCCCAGTCCTTGGTCAGCAGGGGTTTGTACCGCTTGGGGTCGATGACGGCGTTGTTGGCCGTGACGATGAACCCGTCGGCCGGGTTCTCCACCGAAGGTAACTGGTCGTACGGGATGGGGGCCGTCATCCAGTCGTACTCGCCCGTCCATCCCGGGACGGGCCACGTGCCGTCGCCCTTGGCCCGCACGGGGATGCGCCCGGGCGCCTGATAGCCGATCTTGCCCGTGGTGTCGGCGTAGATCAGGTTCTGGGACGGCACGTCGAACAGCGCCGCCGCCGCCCTGAACTCCTGCCAGTCGCCCGCCTTGTTCAGCGCGAAGACGGCGTCGGCCGTCCGGCCCGGCGTCAGCGCCGTCCACTGCAGCGCCACCGCGTTGGCCTCGCCGCTGGGCTTGGCGCTGCCGATGACGTCGTTGATCAGCGGCCCGTGCCGGGTGCTCCTGACCGTGATCGTGACCGGGGCGCCGCCCGCGACCTTGATCTGTTCCTTCCTGGTCTCCAGCTTCACCTGCTGGCCCTTGTACAGGTACGTGTCGCCCTGCACCTGCTCCAGGAAGAGGTCGGCCACGTCGGGGCCCAGGTTGGTGAAGCCCCACGCGATCTTGTCGGTGCGCCCGATGACCACGCCCGGCACGCCCGAGAACGTGAACCCGGTCACGTCGTACGGGCACGCCTCCGTGATCTTCCTGCAGTGCAGCCCCGCCTGGTACCAGACGGAGGGCATCTGCGGCGACAGGTGCGGGTCGTTGGCCAGCAGCGGCTTGCCGCTCTTGGTGTACTCGCCGGAGACCACCCACGAGTTGGACCCGATGCCCTCGCGGTCCTCCGTGCCCATCGTGCTCGGTACGGCGTCCAGGGTCTTGGCGGCCTGGGCGATCGCGCGGTCGGCGCGCTGCTGGGGCTCGGCGTGCTGGTTGAAGCGCCCCTGGTCGATGGTGCCCTCGGTGACGATCGGGCTGTGGCGGTCGTACGGGTAGCCGGGGTAGAGCTGCTCGACGCGCTCCTTGGGCAGCTTGGTCAGCGCCAGAGCCCGGTCGATCTCGTCCTCCATGTTGGAGCGCAGGTCCCAGGCCATGGCCTTCAGCCAGGCCACGGAGTCGGCCGCGGTCCACTTCTCCGGCTGGTAACCGCCGTTCTGGATCTTCAGGATGGAGTATTCGAGGCTGCGGTCGGAGGCGTTCGGGTTGGCGCTGAGCCAGGCGTTCACGCCTCTCGCGTACGCGTCCAGGTAGTCCCGGGTGTCCTGGGCCAGGTCGGGGAGCTCCTCCTCGGCGACCTTGCGCCAGCCCATGGTCCTGATGGCCTTGTCGTTCTCGACGGTGGCCTTGCCGTAGAGCTCCGAGAGGCGGCCGGAGGTCAGGTGGCGGCGGAAGTCCATCTCGTAGAAGCGGTCCTGGGCGTGGACGAACCCCTGAGCCGTGAACAGGTCCGCTGCGGTGTCGGCGTAGATGTGCGGGATTCCGTATTTATCCCGATAAATCTCCACATTCCCGTTTAGGCCCGGCAGCCGCAGCGATCCGTCCACCTGCGGGAACGATTTCCGCACCGTGTAGACGAGGACCCCTGCCAGCACCAGGACCAGCGCGAGCACTACGGACAGCACCCGGGCGAACCACCGCAACGGCCGCGGCATCCACGCGTAGGGCCTCACCGACACCTCCATCTCCGCCGAACTGGCACTAAGTCTGTCAGCCCGAGATCACTACTCCGGCCGCCTTCCGCAACCCTGGGAGGAGGACTTGAGAGGCCTGGTTACGGGCGATCACCCCTCCCTCACTCGCCGCGTCCGCCGAGTGGAGGACGGCGCGGGGGTGTCGCGCGGGCGACCCCGGCGCTCCCTCGTGAGAGTGAGCGAGAAATCGGTCGCACCGGCGATCCGCGGCGGCAGCGCTGATCGACAGGATGGGCGCATTCCACCTGCACCCCTCTCACTTGGAGATGCTCCGATGAAGCTGTCAGCTGCCGGTCTCGCCCTCGCCACCCTCCTCGTGGCGACGCCCGCTCAAGCGGCCGCCACCCCGGCCACCCCCACCTCGGCCCCCTCGACGAGTGCCTGCCCGCCACCGGCCGTGGTCCGGCCCGATCCGGCCGCGCCGGTCCCTCCCGTCAACGCCACCGCGCTGGAGCAGTCCATCAAGGACCTGCCCGCGGCCGACGCCACCGCCGCGATCGTCCGGGTGAGCGGTACGAAGGGCTCATGGCGGGGCGTGACCGGCGTGGCCGACATCACCACCCGGCGCAAGGCCTCCGCGCACGTACGCTTCCGGGCGGGCAGCGTGACCAAGATGTTCACCACCGCGGTCGTGCTGCAGCTCGTGGCCGAGGGCAAGGTCTCACTCGACGGAACCGTCCAGGACTACCTGCCCGGCCTGCTGCCCGACTCCTATCCCGAGGTCCGCGTCGGTCAGCTGCTCAACCACACCAGCGGGCTGCCCGCGCCCGAGCTGCCCGGCACGTTCGACTGGGTCTACCGGACCCGGTTCAAGACCTGGACGCCGGAGGAGTACGTCGGGCTGGCCGTGCGCAACCCGATCGAGTTCGCGCCCGGCACCAGGCAGCACTACCTCAACACCAACACGTTCGTGGCGGGCATGCTGATCGAGAAGATCAGCGGACGCTCGTACGAGCACGAGGTCACGTCCAGGATCCTGCGCCCGCTCGGCATGCGGGACAGCTACCTGCCCGGCACCTCGCCCCGCATCCGCGGCCCGCACCACAAGGGCTACCAGTCCGTGCCCGCGGGCTTCGACGGCGCCGTCGCCTACGGAGCGGGCCACGTGGTCGACATGACCGAGACCAGCGTCACCTCGACCTGGGCCTCGGGCGATCTCATCTCCACCGCCGCGGACCTGGAGAAGTTCGTCAAGGCGCTGTTCTCGGGGAAGGTCGTGCCGGCCGCGCAGCTGGAGCCGATGTTCACGGTCCCGGACGTGACGATGTACGACGAATGCGGCAACCAGCCGGCCGTCTACACCTCGGGCATGACGCGGCTCGTGCTGCCGGGCGGGATCGTCGCCTACGGCAAGACCGGCGCGCGGTACGGCTACGCCGCCGGCGTCGGCGCGACCCGTGACCTGAGCCGGGTTCTCGTCTACTCGGTCAACTCCACCGACGCGAAGGCATCGGGCCAGAACGACAGAACGCTGCGCATCGCCCTGGCCGCCTTCTCCCGATGAGCCGCCGGTGCATGGCGCATCGTGCCCGAGCGGGATCCGCGGCGGTGGCCGGCGGGGCGGCGTTGGGTGGGGGTCAGGTCCAGGTTTGGCCGTCCGGGGTGTCCGCGACGCGTACCCCCATCTCCGCCAGCTCCTCCCGCAGCCGATCCGCCTCCTCCCAGTCCCGGGCCTCCCGCGCCCGGTCCCGCGCCTCCAGGAGCTCCCCGGCCCCGGGAGGCAGCACCCGAGCCTTGCCGATCTCCGTCGAGAGGTCGAGCCCCAGCACCTGGTCCAGATGCAGGAACGTCTCGAACTTGGCCCCGGGCGCGACGGACTCGTCGCGTTCCAGGTCCCGGAGGATCCGCAGCGCGGACGGCGTGTCCAGGTCGTCGGAGAAGGCGGCCTCCACCCGTTCCGCGTAGTCCGCGGCCATCGGCGCGCTGTGTGACTCCGACCACTCGGCCACCCGGGCGCGCCACCGCCGCACCGTACGGTCGGCGGCTCGCAGGGTGTCCCAGGTCAGGTTCAGCTGCTGCCGGTAGCGGTGCTCCAGGAACGCCATGCGTACGGCGAGCGGGTCGAGCCCGGCCGCGGCCACGTCCGACAGCAGCACCACGTTCCCGGTGGACTTGGCCATCTTGCGGCCGTCGAACAGCAGGTGCTCCCCGTGCACCCAGTGCCACACCACCTCGTGCCCGGTCGCCGAGTTGGACTGGGCCCGCTCGTCCTCGTGGTGCGGGAAACGAAGGTCGATCCCGCCGACGTGGATCTCGAAGCTGGAGCCGAGGAAGCGGAGCGACATGGCCGAGCATTCCACGTGCCACCCGGGGAAGCCGCGGCCCCAGGGTGAGTCCCACGTGAGGTCTCCCGAGGAGGGCTTCCACAGGGCCCAGTCGGCGTGGAAGCGCTTGCGCGGGTCGACGGCGTCGATGCGGTGGGCGGGCTTGAGCGAGTCCAGGCGATTTCCCGAAATTTCGCCGTAAGTGGGGAAGGTCTGGACGTCGAAGAACACCGACCCGTCCGGCACCTCGTACGCGTGTCCCCGCTCGATCAGCTTGGCGATCAGCTCGATCATCAGGTCGACGGTCTCGCTCGCCCGGGGCGTGTGCTCCGGCGGTCGGAGGTTGAGCGTCGAGGTGTCGTTCCTGAAGGCGTCCTCGTAGAAGCGGGCGAGCTCGCCCACCGAGCGCCCCTCCGCCCGCGCCTGCTCCAGGACCTTGTCGGAGCCGGCGTCGGTCAGGTGGCCCACGTCGGTGATGTTCTGGCAGGCCAGCACGCGTACCCGCCGCCGTTCGAGCACCCGCCTGATCAGGTCGGACAGCAGGTACGTACGGAGGTTGCCCACGTGCGCGTGGCGGTAGACGGTCGGCCCGCACGTGTACATGCGCACCGCCCGCCCCGAGGCGATCTCCTCGACCTGCCGGGCACGCGTGTCGTAGATCCGGAGCATCCTCCGAGCCTAGCCGCGTCAGCCCCCCAGGAAACCGAGGATGTCCCGGTCGCCGCGCTCGCGCAGCCTGCCCAGCACTTCCTCGCGCCCGGCCGTGTCGGGCATCCCCATCCTGGCCCCGATCAGCCGCAGCCCCTCCAGCTCCGAGCTGACGGGGGCGGTGTAGCCGATGAGGTAGAGCGCGCGGTTCACGGGCGGCATCCCGACGGGCGCGGCCGGCAGGTAGCGGGTCAGCAGCTCGCCCCCGTCCGACACGGTCAGGAACACGTGGTCGCCCTCGCTCGCCTTGAAGTCGGCCAGCACGTTGCGGATCGACCCCATGGTCGGCTGGTTGTGCCAGCTGATCACCACGTCACCGGACGGGGTCGAGGCGGTGAGCTGCCCGCCCGGCGCCATCCCCAGGTACGCCGCGAAACCTGTGGGCAGCGGCGAACCGGACCCGCGCAGGTGCTCGGCGTTGACGTCCACCCGGTGCCACCAGCGGCCGTCGCGGGAGCGGAAGCTGCGCCGCGTCTCCGACACGTCCTTGCGCGGCTGGTACGGCTCCGCCTCCCCGGTCGGCGAGGTGCCGGCCACCCGGATCCAGCCCCGCTGCGTCCGCTCGAAGCCCGGCCCGCCCGAGTACGCCCGCACCGAGCTCTCGCTGACCTCGTACTTGGCGGTCAGGTTGGTGACGATCGTGCTCACCGAGGCCTCGCCGCCGGCCCGCTCGATCTCCCTGGCGATCATCTCCCTGATCCCCAGGTACTCGTCGCCGCCCCATCGCGTCAGGCCGTACTTGTTGCGGTCGACCCGGCGGAAGCGTTCGTCGGCGGTGAGCTGGTTGCGGATGCCGACCAGGCTGTAGTCCTCGCCGATGCGTTCCTGGATCTCCTCGGGCGACAGCGGCGCGCCGGCCACCGCCAGCACCGCCTCGGCCTTCTCGTTGATGCTGCGCGGCCACGGCACGACGTGCTGGCCCAGCACGCGTAGCTGCGGCACCGCCAGGATCCACCGCTCGGCCACGTCCTCGCGCACGCCGAGCTGGGTGACCATGGCCACCGCCTCGCCGAGCGGCCGCGGCCCGTCGGCGAACAGCTGCCGCGTCTTCTCCCGGAGCTCGTCGGCCCCGCCCGCCACGAGCCACCCGTCGGACTGCTCGTAGCCGGTCAGCAGCGTACGCACGAACCGCCACGCCGGGATCCCCAGCGAGCGCAGCTCGGCCCGGTGCCACGGCACGGCGGCCTGCAGGTCGTCGGCCGGGACCGCGGAGCCGAGCCGGCCGCGCAGCCAGGAGACGTGCGCGACGAGGGCCGACGCGTCCGGCTTGCCGAGCCAGGCCTCCACGTGGTCGCGCAGGTCGCGTTCGATCTGCCGGATCCGCTCCCGCGTGACCGAGAAACGCTGGGCCAGCTCGTCCAGCGTGGCCCGCTGCGCGGCGTAGAGCCGGTCGCGGGCGATGGCCCGCTGCCGGTCGTCCAGCGCCCCGAACAGGTCGTCGATCAGCTCGGGCAGCGGCCTGTCCGGCCTGGACGGCGCGGGCGCGGCCTCGGGCGCCGGTTCGAGCAGCCGCTCGAACACGCCGGTGAACAGCTTCTGCACCACGTCCTTGCCCAGCGTCTCCGGCGTCCGCTCTGCCTCGGCGGGGTCGGAGAAACGCAGCAACGGGAGGATGTCGCCGACCATCAGATGACCCCAGCAGGCCACGGCGAGGTCGGCCAGGCGGCCGGCCACGGCCTGCGTCCCGACCATGGCGCACGCGCGATCAAGGGGGATCGCCTGCCACCAGGCCTCGGGCAGCTGTGGCTCCTCCACGATCGGCGCGATCTGACCAGGGGAGGTCCATCGCAGGGGTGGCGCGAGGTCGCTCAGGCTGAGGTTCATTGACGTCCAACCGGCAAAGGGAAGATATATCCGCAGTTCAGACTATGTGATTAGAGTGACAAAAACGGGCTGCCTCTTCCGGAATGGGAGATATAGAGCATCGCACGAGCCCGCGTGCAGGCGACGAACAGTATGCTCCGTTCACGTTGCAGGGCACGAGCCCGAGCGTCGGGTTCCTCGGGCGGCGGCTCGGGCACCACGCCCTCCGCCACGCCGATGAGCGCCACCCGCTCGAATTCCAGCCCCTTGAGATGTTGGAACGTCGAGGCCCGTACGTCCAGCCCGTCCAGCGCCCGCCTGGCATCCCGCACGAGCCGCGGATTGCGCGCGCCGACGGCGATCTCGTCCGCGGGCACGCCGTCCGCCAGCCACGACTCGACCGTGCTCCGCAGTCCGGCCAGCTCCGACTCCGGCGTCTCGTACGCCCTCACGATGGGCCGGTCGCCGTTACGCGCCGAGTGGAAGCCGTACATGTTGGTCGTGCCCTTGACCAGGCCGCTGGCCGGGCCGCCGCGCAGCCGTACCACGAAGGACAGCAGTTCCTGGGACATCCGGTACGAGAGCCGCAGCGTGTGCTGGACGGCGGGGATGCCGACCGCGCCGAGCGCCACCCGCGTGTCGGTGATCCGCTGGTGCGGGTCGCCGACCACGAACAGGTCGTCGCGAGCCCGCGGCACCGCGGCGCGCAGCAGCCGCCACTGCGATGGGCTGATGTCCTGCGCCTCGTCCACGACGATGTGACGGTACGGCTTGCGCCCCGGGTCCACGTCGTCGAGCAGGTCGCCCGTCGCCAGGGAGAGCAGCCGGAGCGCCTCGTCCGTGAGCTGGGCCAGCGTCCGCGCCCCCGGGCCGACCAGCGCGGGGCGGCGGCCCTCGGCGTCGGCCACGATGCGCAGGGCCAGGCGTTCGGTGTTGCCGACCTCGACCCGCTTGCGGACCACCTCGTCCTCGATCAGCAGGTCCAGCTTCGCCGACAGGTCCTCGGCCAGCGCCTGGGAGAACGTCACGAGCAGCACGGGCCCCGACCCGTGCGCGGCCAGGTGAGCGGCCCGCTGGAGGGCGACGACCGTCTTGCCGGTGCCCGCCCCGCCCACGACCAGCACCGGCTGCTCGAAACGGGCGGCCCTGGCCAGCCGGTGCTGCGGCGGGTCGAGAAATGTGCACCAGGCAGGCAGCCCGAGCACCCGGTCCAGCTCCACCTTGTCCGCGACGAACGCCGCCCGGTCGGGGCTGCGGCGCAGCGCCGCGTGCAGGTCCTCGGGGTCGATCGGCCCGGTGTCCTCGTCGGAGGCGCGCCAGGCGTCCAGCTCCCGCCACGCCTCGGCGAGCGTGCCGCCGCGGGCCAGTACGGCGAGCGGGACGTGCTGGGTCGGCGGGAGCAGCGGTTCGAGCGCGGCCACGTCGGCCTCGGTCGTGATCAGCCTGAACAGCGGCAGCGCGTGCACGTCGAGGCCGAGCCCCATCAGGTCGCCGTCGCAGATCGGGTCGTACAGCCCGGACGACCTGGCCGATCGGCGTAACGCGGGCTCGACGCGTTCGAGCGCCTCGGCGTCCCACTCCTCGACCACGCCGATCACCGGGTTGACCCCGAACCTGAAGCGTCGCGCGTACGACCAGGCCTCGGGGTCGGGCAGCACCGTACGCAGCCAGTACACGTCCCGCTGCCGCACCACCACCCCGCGATGGCCCTCGGCCAGCCGCAGCGTCGCGACCCGCGGATCCCGGCAGCCCCTGACCCGCTGGGGGTGCGGGGCGCCGGCCACGTTCAGCAGGAACCGGCGCAGCGCGACAACGGCGTCCCTGCGCACCGGCTGGGCCAGTGCGCTGAGCTCCCTGGGAAACTCAGGGCCGATCGCGAGCCGCGGCACCGGCTCAGTCCAGGAGGGCGAGCAGGTCGCGGTCCCCGCGTTCGCGGAGCCTGGTGAGCAGGTCGGGGAGCGCGACCGGTCCCGTCATGCCGATCCTGGTGGCGATCACCCTGGCCGCCTGATCTCGGGTGCCGCCCGGGGCCGTGTACCCGACCAGCCGGAGCGCCTTGGTGATCTTCTCGGCGCCCTGCGCGGCGACCGGGAGGTGCCGGGCCCTGAGCACGCCCTCGTCCGACAGCGTCAGGAACAGGTGCCCGCCCTCTCGCGCGCCCACGTCCACCAGGAGGCGTTCGATGGATTCGAGCACCGGCTTGCCGTGCCACGTCATGGTCAGCTCGCCCGCGGCGCTCCTGACCGTCCGGCTCTCACCGGGGGACAGGCCCAGGTACGAGGCGAACCCCGTCGGCAGCGTGCACTCGCCGCCGGCCAGCTGCTCGGCCGTCACGTCGATGCGCAGCCACCAGCGTCCGTCGGGCTGCCTGAAGCAGCGCCTGGTCTGCGAGACGTCCTTCAGCGGCTGGTACGGCTTGTGCTCCCCGGAGTCGCCGTTGGCCTCCTCCCCCTGCGAGGGGGCCGGGGTGAACGCCTGGAACTGCGGCGGGCCCGGGGGAGGGGGCGGCGGCATCTGGGGCGAGCCGAATGCCGACTGCGGCTGCAACTGGGGCTGCGGCTGGGGGGACAGCGTCGCCAGCACGAACTGCCAGGCCGGGACCTCCAGGGCGCGGATCTCCACGTTGTGCCATTCGGCCGCGCCGATGAGCTGCTCCTTGTGGGCGGCCGGGCCCAGGGTCCTGCGCAGCTCCTCCAGATGGGCCCGGTACGGGGCCGCCTCCTCGCTCGACAGCCAGTGGTCGAGGCGGGTACGGAGCTCGTCCTCGGTGGCGGAGATCTCGGCCGGGGGGACGGCGAAGAGCTTGGCCAGCTGGTCCACGGCGGAGGGCTCGTCGGTGAAGACGCGGTTCTGGGCGACGGCCCAGCTCTTGTCGTCGAGCCCGGCGAACGCGGCCTCGATGAGGTCCGGCAGCTGCCCCTGCGACGGGGCGGGCTCCTGCTCGGGGGCGATCACCTGGGCGGGCTCCGGCTCGGGCGCCTCCTGAGCGGCCGGTTCGGGAGCGGGCCCGGGCTCCTCGGCGGCGTCGAGCACGGACTGCGGCTCGGGCTGCGGCTCGGACTGCGACTCGGGCTGCGGTTCAGGCTGCGGCTCGGGTTCGGGCGCCTCGTCGGCGACCGGCTCGGCGTCGGCGGCCGGCACCGGCTCAGCGACCTCGGCCGCGCCCTGCTCCGAAGCGACGCCCTCGGGCTCGCTCTCGTGCGAGGCGACGGCCTCGGGCGCCTCCTCGTGCGAGGCGGCCTCGGGCGCGTCCTGCTGGGGCTCGTCCTGGTGGGCAGCGTCGGCCTCGGGCGCGCCTTCGTGCGAAGCGACGGCCTCGGAGGCGTCCTCCTGGGGAGCGGTGCTCTGGGGCACGTCCTCGTGAGCCGCGGCGTCCTCCGGCGCGACGGCCTGGGGCTCGTCCTCCTGGGGAGCGACGTCCTCGGGTCCGCCCTCGTGGGACGCCACGGCCTCCTCGTCCGCCGGGCGCTCGGCCTCGGCGGCGTGCGGGGCCTCGGCGGGCTCGGGAGCGGCCGCGTCCTCGTCGGGCTCGGGGTCGTCGATGACGGACCCTGCGGGGACGAAGTGGGCGACGGGCTCGGGTTCGTCGATCACCGACCCGACGGCGGCGAACCGGACCACGGGGTCGGGCTCCTCGACCGGCTCGGGCGCCGGCTCCTCGGCCACGGGCTCCGGCTCGGCCACCGCGGCGGGCGGGTGCTCGGCCGGCGCCGCCTGCTCGCTCGCGGCGGGAACCGGCGCCGGGTGCGCGGGCTCGGCCGCCCGCGGGTGCGCCAGGCGTACCAGGACCGCCGAGAACAGCGTGTTCAGCACCGGCCGGGCCTGGATGAAGGGCTGATCCACCAGCTCCCTGCTGGTCAGCTTCAGCAGCCCGGCCCACGATCCGGCCCGGTCGAGGGCGATCGCGACGGCGGGCTCGTCGGCCTCCTCCGGGTCCAGCACGTACAGCGCCGGCAGGACGTCACCCACCGCCGCAGCGGGCCAGTGCTCCAGGGCGATCTCCGTCAGCAGCTCGCCCAACGACTCGGGGCCGATGGCCGCCAGGACGTGTGGCATGGGCAGACTGCGCCACCACGCGTCGGGCAGCTCCGGCTGCCCGGTGAGCAGCGTGATCGTCGTGGCGTCGCTCCACCTCAACGGTGGTACGAGGTCGCTCAGGCAGAAGTTCATCCCGTTCCGTTCACCAGCCCCTCACGCCGCCGCCGCAGCGGTGCAGCCATAATCTCGCCGCCCACGGAACAGACCATAGTCCGGCAAATCAGCCCTACGCATCATGTACAACGCATCAACGCCGAACGGCGGCAAAGCGTAGACGCACGTAGTCGGCCATCCAGCCAGTCTCCCTGCGAAGCGCGGGCGCGGCCAACTCGTTCACACGATGAAGCAGGGGCTCCACGATTTCCGGCGGGAGTCCTTCGAGCACCGACGAGGCGAACATGCGCACCCAGTCGGCGGCCCCGCCGGGGCACTCGTCCAGGGGGGTCGGCCGGTCGAAGTATTCCAGCAGCCTGACCACGAAGCCCTCCTGCTCGAGGCGGCGGGCGTACTCGGCAGGCGAGGGAAAGTACCACGGAAGATCGGGTTCGCGCAGGCCGTACTCGCGCCAGGCCGTCAGCATCGCGGCGGTCAGCTCGGCGCAGTTGCCGGCCCCGCCCATTTCGGCGACGAAACGCCCGCCGGGTGTCAGCGCCTCGCGCACGCGCGCGATCACCAGCCCGGGGTCGCGGCTCATCCAGTGCAGCGCCGCGTTGGAGAACACCGCGTCGTACGGGTTCACGACGTTGAAGTCGTGCCCGTCGCCGACGATGAAGTTGATCCCCGGGTACTGCGCGAGGGCCTTCTCGATCATCGCGGGGGAGCCGTCGATGCCCAGCACGTCCGCGCCCCTGAAGGCGATCTGCGAGGTGAGCACGCCCGTGCCGCAGCCGAGGTCGAGCACCCGCTCGCCGGGCCGCGGATCCAGCAGGTCGACCAGTGGCGCGCCCTGAGTGGAGACGTAGCCGAAGCTGCTGTCGTAGGCGCGACTGTTCCACCGCTCCAAGCTCGGTGTGTCATATCGCAAGACGATCAGCTCACATTCGATCAGACAACGGGCCCCCCTGGCCGTGCTGTCTGCTCACTTTAGAGCCTGAACGTCCCTACGACATATCAAGTCACATCGGACTCATCCGACACTCTTCGTCCATTCCCGGCTGAGATACGCCTTCGCCGCGTCTGCCTGCGGGATTGTCATGAGGACCGGCGGGCCCGGAGCCTTGGGAAGTTTCGCGGCCTGCTCGGCGTCGAGCGTGCCCTTCATGAGCATCGCCTCACTGCGCGCCGGGCGGGCGAAACCCTTCTGGAAGAGGTTCTGGCCCTCGTTCGAGAACAGGAACTCCTGCCAGAGGCGGGCCGCGGCCGGATGCGGGGCCGTCTTGCTGATGGCCTGCATGTGGAAGCCGCCGAGCGGCGCGTCCTTGGGGATCGTGACCTTCCACGCGTCGGAGTGGGCGGCGCTGCGGGCCGCGTTCAGGTGGTCCCAGGCGATGACCGTGTTGGCCTTGGCCAGGTCGGTGAGCCGCCCGGCCTGCTTGAGCTTGGCGAACAGCGCCACCCCCTGCGACGGCTGCGGCACGCCCGAGCGCATGGAGGCGGCCATCACGCCGTCGAACGCCCCGTCCGAGCGCAGCGGGTCGCCGTCGAGCGCGACCCGGTAGCCGGGATTGAGCAGGTCGGCGAAGGAGGCGGGGGGCTTGACCTCGCGCGGGTCGTACCCGATGGACATGAAGCCGCCGTAGGCGGCGTACCAGGCGCCGGACGGGTCCTTGACGTCGTCGGGCAGGTCCTGCCAGCCCTGCACCTTGTACGGGGCGAACCGGTCGGCACCGGAGACGGCCACGTCCAGGGTCAGGTCGAAGACGTCGGGCTTGAGCTGCGCGGCGGCGTCGAGCTCGCGCTTGCTGCCGGCGGCCGGCTCCAGTTCGTTGACCTTGAGCCCGTACTTGTCGGCGAACGTCTCGATGATCTCGCCGTAGTTCACCCAGTCGTGGGGCAGCGCGATCACGTTGAGCCGGCCCTCACGCTTGGCGGCCTCGACCAGCCGGTCCATGGTGGCGAAGCCGGCCTTCATGGAGCTCGCCTGGACGTTGACCGGCG